>JAAAOD010000177.1 GCA_009908535.1 Verrucomicrobiota bacterium | reverse complement strand
GCGTGGGAGATCACGCGGAAGGTCTGCAACTACACCAATCACACCCTCCTTCCCGAAGCCCTCGAAAAGTGGAGCGTGCCGCTGTTCGAGCGCGTCCTGCCGCGCCATCTGCAGATCATCCACGAGATCAACCGCCGCTTCCTCGCCGAGGAGGTGGAGGCCTGCTGGCCGGGCGACGACAAGATGAAGGGCCGCCTGTCCCTGATCGAGGAATCGGAGCCCAAGCAGATCCGCATGGCGTTCCTCAGTGTAGTGGGAAGTGGCTACGTCAACGGGGTGGCGGCCATGCACACGCAGTTGCTCAAAAAGGACCTTTTTCCGGAATTCGACGAATTGTATCCCGGGAAGATCCAGAACAAGACCAATGGCATCACGCCGCGGCGCTGGCTCCTCGCCTGCAATCCGAAGCTCGCGGGGCTCATCACGGAAGCCATCGGGGAGGGCTGGGCCGCCGACCTCGACAAGTTGCGCGGCCTTGAGAAATTCGCCGGGGACGGTTCGTTCCGCGACAAATTCGCCGAGGTCAAACGGTCCAACAAGGAGGCTCTGGCGGAGATGGTCCTGCGCGAATGCGGGATCCGCATCTCCGCCGACGCCATCTTCGATGTGCAGATCAAGCGCCTGCACGAGTACAAGCGCCAGCATCTCAACCTGCTGCACATCCTGCACCTCTACCGCATGCTGTTGAACAATCCCGATTACGACATGCATCCGCGGGTGTTCTTCTTCGGGGCGAAGGCGGCGCCGGGATACGCCCTTGCGAAGTCCATCATCCACGCCATCAACGCGGCGGGCGCGGTCATCAACAACGATCCCCGCATCAACGGCAAACTCAAGGTGGTCTTCATGCCCAATTACCGGGTGACGCAGGCGGAAAAGATGATCCCGGCGGCCGAACTCTCGGAACAGATTTCCACCGCCGGGAAGGAGGCCAGCGGGACCGGGAACATGAAGTTCGCCGCCAACGGCGCCCTCACCATCGGGACTCTCGACGGGGCCAATGTCGAGATCCGCGAGGAGGTCGGCGCGGAGAACATTTTCATTTTCGGCCGCACCGTCGAGGAAGTGGCGGACATCCGCCGCAACGGCTACAACCCCTACGACCGCTACTTTGAAAACGAGGATTTGCGCGCCGTCGTCGACTGGCTCGGGACGGATTTCTTCACGCCTGGCGAGGGCCCTGTCCTCCACCCGGTGCGGGACAGCCTCCTCGGCGGCGGGGATCCCTTCCTCGTCCTCGAAGACTTCGCGGACTACCTTCGGGTCCACAAGGATGCCGACCAGGCCTACCGCGACCGCGATCACTGGACGCGCATGGCGGTGCTCAACACCGCCCGGGTGGGGCAGTTTTCCAGCGACCGGACGATCCGGCAATACGCCGAAGAAATCTGGAAACTCGAGCGCACCCCCGTCAACGGCGAAGCTTCCGGATGAACGGGAGGCTCCGCCGGCTTCTGCCCGCCGTGGCGGCGGCCGTCGTTTTCTGTAGTGAGATGACGGCTGCGGCGGAGAATTACCTGCGCGCGGACCTTTCTCCGGAACTGGCGGTTGATTTCGTCGATCCGCGGCGGGCGGAGAAGAGCGCGACCTTTGCGGACGGGGAGCGACTGCGCTTCAAGCTGGGCTGGAGCCTTTTCACGGTGGCGCGGGCGGAGCTGGAAACCATGCCCGGAAAGCACCGCGGGCGCGAAGCCCTGCGCATCCGCCTGCAAGCCCGCACGAACGCCTTCGCCGACGCCTTCTACAAGGTCCGCAACCAGAGTGTGAGCTGGATCAGCCGGGATGTCAGCGCCAGCTTCCTCTATGCCGCACAGCAATCCGAAGGCGGGGACGATCGCAACACGCGGGCCGTCTTCGATCCGGAGGAGCTGACCGCCTATTACGAGAACCTGTTGAAAGATGAAGTGCGCGACCCGGTGGCCATCCTGCCGGGGACCTTCGACCCTCTCGGGATCGTGTTTTTTGTCCGCGCTCTCGACTTCGAGGTGGGCGACCGCCTCGTCATCCCGACCAGCAATGGAAAGGAATTCTTTTTCACCGTGGTCCATGTCGTTGACCGGGTGAAACGGCGCTTCGCGTCCGGGAAGCAGGAGGCCTTTGTCCTCGAGCCGGACATCAAGGACCTCGGCGGCGTATTCAAGCGCTCGCCCGGCGGCTACCTCCGTTTCTTTTTCAGTACCGACGACCGCAAGCTCCCGTTGCGCATGGAGAGCAAGGTGGCGGTTGGCCGCTTCTGGGCGGAGTTAACGGAGATCGAGGAACCTTAATTACAGTCCCCGAGGTACAGGGTGGGGAAGGAAACCCCGGTCTTCGTAAAGGAGGGTTTGATCACTTCCGGGTAAAAGCGGATCTGCTCGAAATTCCCCAAATCGAGCCAGTTGACGCCGATCTGGTGATTGTCCGTTTCGACCCCCGGGCAGGGGGCGTTGGGGTCGTCGATTTCGCAGAGGAAGACATGTTCGAGCTGGTGAAAAGCCCGGTGCCGGCGGGAAAAGGTATGGTTTTTGCCGATGTATTCGCGCACATAGAGCAGGCGGGTGATTTTGACGGGTACGCCCACCTCCTCGAGGCATTCGCGGTGGAGGGCTTCCTCAAGGGTCTCCCCGTGACGTTGGCCGCCGCCGGGGAGGATGTAGTACACTCCGCGCGGGTCCCGCATCTTGATCGCAAGCAGCTTGCCGTCCGAGATGATGACGGCGCGGGCGGCGGTGCGAATGGGTTGCGGGCGAGGCATGGGGGGTTATCCATGAAGAAGTTCCGTCAGCTGACAAGGCCCGATACGCCGCGTGATCGTTTCGCCGTGGTTGCGATTTTCCCTTCGAGCTGCTTTCTCGAAGGGATGGACCGGGCATTACTGGAATTCTGGGAAGGCCGCTGGCGCAGCGGGCACACTCCGTGGGATCACGGCGAGCCGGCCCCGCCGTTCCGCGAGTTTGTGGAGCGATTCGGGGCTCCTGAAGGCCGCCTCCTTCTGCCCGGGGCCGGACGCGGGCACGATGCCCGCTTCTTCGCCGAAGAGGGGGCGGAGGTGACCGCCCTCGATATCGCGCCCTCAGCGGTGAAAGAGGCCGAAGCCGCCAACGCCCATCCCCGGACCGTCTACCTCGTCGGCGACATCCTCGCTCTCGAGGACGACCTGCAAGGGTCCTTCGACTGGGTGGCGGAACATACCTGCCTCTGCGCCATGGATCCGGCGTTCTGGGAAGCCTATGCCCGGTCCGTACGGCTGGCCCTGCGCCCCGGCGGCCAGTTTCTCGGCATTTTCTACATCGAGCCGCACGACGAGGAAGGACCGCCCCATAAAATCGAGCCCGCCACCATCGACATACTCTTCGCCGAGGGTTTCCGCCTCGTTGAGGCGTTCCGACCCGCCAAAGCCTACGACAGCCGCATCGGACGGGAGGAAGTGCGCTGGTACCGGCGGGAAGGCTAGTTATATCATTTCCGAATAGGATTGCATGAATGTCTTTCCCGCCGCCGACCCCCGCGCCCACCATGCTTATGAAAATTCAAAACGAGAAGGTATTATACCACTTTCAAATAGAAGTGTATAAATGATGAACTACTCTCACGGCGGCACGGCGACCACGGCGTCACAATTAAACTTTGCGCAGTAATCGCCGTGTCGCCGTGAGAAAAAATCGTACTAGGCAAAACTATTTTGAATTGGTATTACTTCGCCACCCGCCGCTTCACGGCGCGGATCAGCCGTCCGATGACGGGCAGATGCTCGAAAAACCCCTGGGCGCTGTCCCAGAAATCGAAGTGCAGGACGACCCGGCCCTCCTGGTTGAAGCGCAGGTGGGACATGCCGTAGGAGCGGGTCGTCTTTCCCTTTTTGAAGGCGGACCAGTCGATCTCCATGGACCAGCGAACGTAGAAATCGTTTTCTTTGCGGAGGATATCAAGGATAGCGACCCGCACACCGGCAGCCCGTTCGGCGGTCGCTTCAAAGTAAGGGCGGATATGGTCCAGTCCCTCGTGCAGGGCAAGCGTGTCGTAGAGAAGGGCGTCTTCCGCGTAGACGCCGGCGATTTCCGTGCGCACCCGTTCGGAGGTCATGTTCTCAAAAAAGGACTGAAAGCGGGCAAGGGCGGCGGCCTCCGCTTCGCTGTCCGGCGGCGGGGCTCCCGCCGCCGCCGCGGAGGTGCGTTCGAGGAGTTCGGGATACGGGACTTCGTCCATGGGAGATATCATGGATCGATCCCGGCGAAAATGCAATGCAGGCGGGCCCTGCCGACCGGCGGGTAGCATGGACCGGCGGGTAGCATCGACCGGTTAGGTCGATGAGGGTGACGGCAGCTTCTCAGTAGGGCAGCGGCTTCCCGAGGTAGGCGAGGGTCCAGATTTCCTGCCAGATGCGGGCCTTGCCGGCGGAGGTGAGGCGGCTTTCCCCCTCCTCGGGGAGGCCTTCGCGCAGGAAGCCGAGCTCGCGGTTGATCTTTTCCAGCTGGCGCTGGTCGTCGTTCACTTGTGCGAGGGGTTCGACTTCGAAGGGGGCGAGGGCCTCGCCGAAGGCATCGAGGCGCTCCCGGTGCCGCTGGTGGAGCTGCCGGGGCTTGCGGGTCCATGGGCGTCGCTCGATATGCCAGTGCTCGGGATAAAACCCGCCGAAGGGAAGGAAAAGGTTGTCCGTCACCACCATTTCCCCGGACTTCAGGTGGGAGCTGAAGGCGAGGCAGGCCACGGTATTGCCGCGGCTGGCGGGAAGGAAGAGGACCTGCACGCGCATCGTCCGCCCCTCGTTCTCGTAGCAGGAAAGGCGCATGAGAACATGGTCCCCGAGGAGGGAGACGAGGGCCTGGCGCCGCTGGAAACCCTTCGCCCGCAGCCAGTTCTTCAAATGGATGAAACGGGACTGGCTCGGCCATTCGTCCCCGCGGGTGTTTTCCTCGAAGCGCGGGAAGAGCGGGAGCTGGCTTTTGCTGAGGGACTGGATGACGAGGTAATTGTAGCCGGTTTCCACGACAAACCAGAGCAGGAAGGCGATCGGGAAGAGCAGAAAGAACTCGTACCGCGGATCGATGAAGACCGTGTACACGCCAGCCATGAGCGCGGCGATGAAGACCCAGCGGCTCCAGCGGTTCAGGATCGCGAGGACGGGGGAGCCGGTGCGCACGGTTCCCAGATGCAGGGCAAGGTTGACTGCGGCCAGACCAAGGACGATCGCTTCGATCAGGAAGGTGTCCATACGACAATAAAGGGGGGGGGAGCGGCCGCAGCGGAGCCTTAACTCAGGCGCAAGGGCATGATCACGCAGAGGAAGCTGTCCTGCGTGCGGATGACGCCCGGGCTGAGCTCGTCCTTGAATTCGAAGATGATCTCATCCCGCGTAAGGGCGCGCAACGGATCGAGGACGAACTGGGGGTTGAAGGCGACGCTGATTTCCGGGCCCTCGTACTCCACGTTGAGGGAGACGTTCGCTTCCCCGAATTCGGGGCTCTGGCCGATGACCTCAAGGACGTTCTCCTTCATCGTGACCTTCACGGAATGATTCTTTTCGCTTGTCACAAGGGCGGCCCGGCGCACGCAATTGGCGAAATTTTCCCGGTTCAGTTTGAGATGGCGGTCATTGCTCTTGGGAATGACCTGCCGGTAATTCGGGTAGTTCCCCTCGACCACTTTGGAAACGAGGTAGATGCCGTCAACGAGACCGCTTTCCTCGTTATCGTCGCCGGCACTGATTTCAAAGGCGACCTGCCGGTCGTTGAAGGCGATGCGTACGTTGTCGCCCTTGCCAAGGAGCCGCTCCACTTCCTGTACCGTCTTCGCGGGGAGGATGAGTTGCCCGGCGTTTTCCTCCGCCACCTCAAGCTGCTTGGAAATGACGGCGAGGCGGCGGCCGTCCGTGGCGGCTAGGGTCAGTTGCTGGTTCTCGAAATTGAAAAAGACCCCGTTCATGATGTAGCGCGTTTCGTCGCTCGACTGAGCGTAAGAAACGCTCTTGAGCATGCGCTGGAGGTCGTCCTGCCGGAGCAGGTAGCTGTGCTGGTCGTCAAAGGTCGGCAGCGGCGGAAACTCGTCCGCGCCGATACCCATTATGCGGAAAAGAGAGGAGCCGCTGGCGATCTTGGCCTGGTGGTTGGCGTAGGTCTCCACCTCCACATCGAGGGAAGGCAGCTCGCGCACGATACTGCTGAGCTTGCGCACGGGAAGGGTGAGGGAGCCCGGTTCCTGTACGTCCGCCTTGATCTTGCAACGGATGCCGAGGTCGAGGTTGGTCGTCGTGAAAGCGAGCTGACCGTCCGCCGCTTCGATCAGGACATTGCCGAGAATCGGCATGGTGGCCCGGGTGCCGACGACGTTGAGGACCTGCTGCAATCCGCTCGTGAAATGGTCTCGGTTGACTTTGAATTTCATGCGCTGACGAAATCATGGAGAAGGCGGAGCGAAGCTGGCAATGCAAAATAAGCCCTGATCATGAGCGGCTTGCGGGAGCATGGGCGCTTTCCCGTGGCCGATGCTTGCCAAAGGCCGGGGGAGACGTTTTCTTGAGGACGAAATGGATTCGGATGATGCGCAGACCCTGTCACGCCGGGCCCGCGGTTTGTATCAGGTGACCTTCAGCGACCACTCCATGAAGGAGCTGAACAAGCTCCCGGTGGAGGATCAGCTGAAGCTTGTCGACCGCATCTCCAACCTGACCCCGCGTCAGCTGGAGGGCGACGACGAGACGATCGGCCGCTTCCACCGCGAGGGCACCACTTACTATCGGGTCCGGGCCGGCAATTTTCGCTGCTACTTCGAGGTGAAGGGCGACACCCTTTACGCACACTACATTCTCCACAAAAAAACGCTGACGGACTTCATTTACCGCAACCGCCTCCCGGCCACCCAGGAAACCATGGCGGAACAGAATTCCTCTTTCTGGAAGTACCTCGAGACGTTGAAACGCAACGATGGTTCCTGAGGATGGGGAGGGGACGGCAGGGGAGAGCGATCCTCCCCCGCACGATCACACCGCCGCGCCCTACGCCACGAGCGAGGAGGCGAGCCGGATCTACCTCCTGCCGAATCTCCTCACGGCGGGCAACCTCTTCTGCGGCTTTGTCGCCATCATCAGGTGCATCCAGGCGAAGTTTGCCTCCACGGCGGAAGGACTGGCGGCGGAGTTTCCCGACACCGTCGCGCGGACGCCCATGGAACTCTACGAGCAGGCGATCTGGTTCATTCTCGCCGCCGTCGTCTTCGACATGCTCGACGGGCGCATGGCACGCCTGACGCGCAAGGAATCGCTCTTCGGCAAGGAATTCGACTCGCTCGCGGACGTCGTGTCCTTCGGCCTCGCCCCGGCGCTGCTGGTCTTCTTCCTGCTGCTTTCCCCGACGGCGGAATTTCCGCTTGTGCGCACCCTCGGGGGGTTGGTCGGCTTCTTTTTCCTGCTCTGCGCGGCCGTGCGCCTGGCCCGCTTCAACATCCTCACGACGCCCCTCTTACCCCACGAGGGGCGCATTCCGGATGGCGACTTTCTTGGCCTTCCGGTACCGGCGGCGGCGGGGACTGTCTCGAGCATCGTCCTTGTCCTCAACCGTTACGAAATTCCCTCGGCGGCGCTTTTCCTCCCCATTCTCCTCATCCTCATCGCCCTTCTGATGATCTCGAGCATCCCGTATCCCAGCCTGAAAACGATCGGAACCAACACGCAGCTGGGCATCCGGAGCTTCCTTTTCCTGCTCCTCGGGATCACCTTCATCTACCTGTTCCACTTTTTCGCCGTGGCCCTCGTCTTTCTTGGTTACATCGCCTACGGCATCGTGCGGTTTTTCTTAATCCAACCCGCAAGGGACCGCGGGAACTGACGGTCGGGCCTCTTCGAGGGAATCATGCCGTTGAGGCCGGCGATCGTCTCTTTTCCCTCCCGACCAAGGCAAGCCTTTGCGATACTCCCCTCGTAATGGTATTTGCACTGCAGGAAATCGATGGTGTCGTCATCTATTCGGTACACCAATCGATCCGCTTGCGGAATTCTTCGGGACCCGCCATTCCCAGGCAAATGCTTAAGAGGCTCGGGCTTACCCTTCTCCGCAACGGGATCTCTCTAAAATCCTCGCTCAGAGCCTGATCAGCTTCACACCCAATCGATTTTCTTCTCACAAAAAAGTCAGGACGGCTGCTGGGGCCCGTGGTCGTCGGGGAGGTCCCGGCCGCCGGCGAGCTGGCGGGCGACGTCGCCTTCGAGGTAGAGGGTGCGGGTGGGGAAGGCGACGCTGCTGCCGTGATCGGCGACGGCGCGGGCGATTTTGACGTTGATACGCTGGCGCACGGCGAGGTACTCAGCCCATTTCACGGTGGCTGTGAAGTAGTAGACGAGGATGTCGAGGGAGCTGCCGCCGAAGTCCGTCCAGTTGACGAGGATGAACTCGTTGTGGACGCCCTCGTCGTCCTCGAGGAGCTTGCGGATGGCCGCGGTGAGGGCCTCCATGGTGTCGGGCGAGGTCTCGTAGGTCACGCCGACGACCTGCTTGACGCGGCGTTTGGGCATTCGTGTCTGGTTGTCGATGACCTCGTTGGCGAGGACGGCGTTGGGGATGGAGACGACGGTTTTGGGAAAGGTCCGCACCTTGGTGGAACGCAGCCCGATCTCCTCGACGTCGCCGTCAACCTGATCGCCGACCTTGATCCAGTCCCCGACGCGGAAGGGCCGGTCGAGAGCGAGGGCGATGGAGCCGTAGAAATTGGCGATGGTGTCCTTGGCGGCGAAGGCGAAGGCGGCCCCGCCGATGCCGAGGGTGGCGATGAGGCCGCCGATGTTGTAACCGAGATTGTCGATGACCATGACGGCGCCGACGAGGGCGATGAAGACGCGCAGGGATTTTTTCACGAGATCCCCGAAGCCGCGGAAGCTGTCCGAGCCGGTGCGGGCGGAGAGGCGGGTCATGATGTCGACGAGGACATCGGAAAGGCGGAAGAGGGCCCAGAAGAGGATGACCACGGAGAGCACGCGGAAACCCGTGGTGAGCAATTCCCGCCACGCCGGGTCCACCGGCAGAACGCCCGCCGCCAGAAACAGGCCGAGGAGGAGGAGAAAGCTGGAAACCGGTTTCTCGAGGGCATCGATCAGCCGATCGTCATAGGCAAAGCGCGTCTTGCTGGCGGCTTTTTTAAGCCCGCTGAAAACCACGCGCGTAACGAGGCTGCGCAGGATGACCGTGAGCAGGACGATGGCGAAGCTGAAGGCGAGTTCGCCGAGCGTGAACGGGCCGGTGCGGATGGAGAAAAGGGTCTGCCATTCGATGTTGTCCATGGAGGCGGGAAAACCTGCGCTCCAGATTCGGATGGCGCCGTCCATGGCAACGAGGAGCGCCTTCTCAGGCAGCGCGGCCGGGTTTTCTGGCTTTACGGCCTGTCCGGTTCCGGAAAATCCACCATTGCGAACGCCTTCGAGCGACGACTGCACGCCGAGGGGGTCCTTACCCAGGTCCTCGACGGGGACAATATCCGCACGGGGCTGAACGCCAACCTCGGCTTTTCCGACGAGGACCGCGCGGAGAACATCCGCCGCATCGCGGAGGTGGCGAAGCTGTACCTGAACAGCGGCCTCGTCACCCTCACCAGCTTCATCTGTCCGCGCCGCAGCCTGCGCGATCTCGCCCGTGCGGTCGTCGGGGAGGCGGATTTCGTGGAGGTTTTCGTCTCCGCGAGCTTTTCCACCTGTGCGCAGCGCGATCCCAAGGGCCTTTACGCGAAGGCGGCCGCCGGCGAGATCCCGCAGTTCACGGGGAAGGATTCCGCTTTTGAAGAACCGGAAAGCGGCGCCCTCGCCCTCGTTCTCGACACGGAAGCCAACGACCTCGACGCCTGCGTGGAGCGGCTTTACCAAGAGTTTGCCCGGCATCGCACGCCGCCGGGCGAGACCTGAACCGACCTTTTTCCATGAGTCACCGATCCTACACCGTAACGCACCTCGAGCATCTTGAATCGGAGGCGATCTTCGTCCTTCGCGAGGTGGCGGCTCAGTTCCAGAACCCTGTCCTCCTTTTTTCCGGCGGCAAGGATTCGATCTGCGTCGCGTACCTTGCCCGGAAAGCCTTCTGGCCGGCGCCGATCCCCTTTCCGCTCATGCACGTGGACACCGGGCACAATTTCCCGGAGACGATCGCATTCCGCGACCGCTTCATCAGGGATATCGGCGCCCGCCTCATTGTCGCCTCCGTGCAGGACTCGATCGACAAAGGGCGCGTGGTGGAGGAAAAGGGGCCCAATGCTTCCCGCAACGGCCTCCAGACGGTGACGCTGCTCGACGCCATCGAGGAGAACAATTTCGACGCCGCCATTGGCGGGGCCCGCCGGGACGAGGAAAAGGCCCGCGCGAAGGAACGCTTCTTCAGTCACCGGGACGATTTCGGGCAGTGGGATCCGAAAAACCAGCGCCCCGAGCTGTGGAACCTTTTCAATGGGAAGATGCACCCCGGCGAGCACTTCCGCATCTTTCCGCTCTCCAACTGGACGGAGATGGACGTCTGGCAGTACATCAAGCGCGAGAACATCGAGCTGCCGCCGATTTACTTCTCCCACGACCGGAAAGTTGTCGAGCGGGGGGGGAGTTTCCTTGCCGTGACCGATTTCATCACTCTGCAGGAGGGGGAAGAGGCGGTCGAGAAGACCGTCCGCTTCCGCACGGTCGGGGACGCCACCTGCACCGGCTGCACCCTTTCCGAGGCGCGTGAAATCGACGACATCATCGCCGAGGTGGCGGCCGCCCGCCAGACCGAACGCGGCACCCGGGCCGATGACAAGCGCTCCGAGACCGCCATGGAAGACCGCAAGAAACAGGGCTATTTCTAGGCCGCCCATTCCTTATTATTTCCAAGCCATGAAGGATCACCAAGAGGCAACCGCATCCGCCGGCACCGGCGATGCCTACCTGGACATGGAGCTTTTGCGCTTCACGACCGCGGGGTCGGTGGACGACGGCAAGTCGACGCTGATCGGGCGGCTCATGTTCGACACAAAAACCATTTTTGAAGACCAGCTCGAGGCGGTCGAGGAAACCTCGCGCCGCCGCGGAGGGGACACCGTCGACCTCGCCTTGCTGACCGACGGCCTCCGCGCCGAACGCGAGCAGGGCATCACCATCGATGTGGCCTACCGCTACTTCGCGACGCCGCGGCGCAAATTCATCATCGCGGACACCCCCGGCCACATCCAGTACACGCGGAACATGGTCACGGGGGCCTCGACGGCGAACCTTGCCATCATTCTCGTCGACGCCCGCAACGGGGTCATCGAGCAGACCTGCCGCCACTCCTTCATCGCCTCCCTGCTGCAGATCGAGCACGTCGTGGTCGCGGTGAACAAGATGGACCTCGTCGACTATGACGAGAACCGCTTCAACGAGATCGTCGAGGATTACAAGGACTTCGCCTCCCGGCTGCAGATTCCGCAGATCACCTTCATCCCCATTTCCGCGCTGCACGGCGACAATGTCGTCAGCAAGTCGGAGAACATGCCATGGTACGAGGGCAGCAGTCTGCTTTACCACCTCGAGACGGTCTACATTGGTCCCGTGGCCAATCACGTCGACGCCCGCTTCCCGGTGCAGTACGTCATCCGGCCGCAATCCGACAAATGGCACGACTTCCGGGGCTACGCCGGCCGGGTCGCCGGCGGGGTTTTCAAGCCGGGGGACGAGGTCATGGTCCTGCCCTCGGGTTTCACTTCGAAGGTAAAGGCCATCCACACCCACGAAGGAGAAATGCAGGAGGCCTTTTATCCGCACAGCTGCACGATGACGCTGGAGGACGACATCGATATCTCCCGCGGTGACATGCTCGTAAAGCCGAACAACAAGCCGGAGGTGCTGCAGGAGGTCGATGCGATGCTCTGCTGGTTCTCGGAAAAGCGGGTTCTCCGCCCCGGCGACAAA
>JAAAOD010000130.1 GCA_009908535.1 Verrucomicrobiota bacterium | reverse complement strand
AACTTCCCGGGCCAGCTGGGTGTAAGCCTGCGCGCTCGCGGAATGCGGATCGTAGTCGAAAATGGTCTGGCCGTGGCTGGGCGCTTCCCCGAGGCGGATAGAGCGGGGGATGACCGCATTGAATATCTGTTCGGGAAAGTGCGTCTTCACCTCGTTCAGCACCTGGCGGCTCAGGTTGGTGCGGATGTCGAACATCGTCATGAGAATACCGCCGACGGCGAGGTCCGGGTTCACGGAGGCTTCCTTGAGCTGGTCCACCACCTTGAGAATCGAACCCAGCCCCTCGAGGGCGAGGTATTCGCACTGCAGCGCGATGAGGAGGTAATCGGCCGCCGCAAGGGCGTTCATCGAGATGAGCCCGAGGGCCGGGGGGCAGTCGAGAATGATGGCCCCGTAGCCTTCCTTCTTCTTCAGCGGCTTCAGCAGCTCGCGCAGGCGGATGAGGTAGTTCTCCTGCTGGCTGAGTTCGATCTCCAGCGCGGCCAGGTCGACTTCCGAGGGAATCAGGTACAGGTGCTTCGTGCCCGTTTCGAGGACCCGGTCGGCGAGCTTCCCTTCCCCGTGCAGGGGACCGTAGACGCTGCCGCCCGGCTGCTTCTCAAATCCAAGGCCGGAAGTGGCGTTGGCCTGCGGATCGAGGTCGACGACAAGGGTGCGGATCTTCCGCGCCGCCAGCCCGGCCGCGAGGTTGATCGCCGTGGTGGTCTTGCCAACGCCGCCTTTTTGGTTGGCAATCGTGAAGATCTTCGCCGACATGCGCGGAAGTGTTTGCCGCGCCCGCTCGCAAGTAAATGGAAAAGTGATGGCCGTCCGTTCCCGTCCTGTTCCGCGATTCCGCGAAGTGCCATGCCCGTCCCCGGCTTGCCGCCGCCTCCGCGCCCTGCGCGAGGCCCTTCTGCGCCGGCCCCTCGGCCTGCGCCTCTCCACCGCCGATTGCAAAGGCGAGCAGCGCCAGCGGCATTTTCTCCTCCTCGATGCCGACAATCGTATCCTCGCCGGCGTCGTCCTCCGCCCGGTCGGACCCGCCGCCGCCCAGCTGCGGCAGATGTTCGTCCTGCCCGGTCACCAGGGCCGCGGCCACGGGCGGCGCCTTCTCGCCGGGGTCGAGGCCGTGCTCGCCCGCGATGGTCTCCTCCGCATCCACCTCCATGCCCGCCACGACGCCGTCGGCTTCTACCGGCGTTGCGGCTACGTTCCCGGCGGATCGCCCTTCCGCGCCCTCGGGATCATGCACCAGCGCATGAGCAAACGCCTTCCCCGCCCGCCTTCCTGACATTTTCCCCGCCCGCAGGGTTGACACCTCCGTTCCCCCTTCGCTCAATTTGCCCTTCCTTTGCGGCGCGGTAGCCAAGTGGTAAGGCCGAGGTCTGCAAAACCTCTATCGCCGGTTCGATTCCGGCCCGCGCCTCCACGCCGCTCGTTTCAACCGCTTCGTTCCGGCTTGGCCGTCATCACTGGTTACCACTTGACAGGAACGCTGCCGCCCGTCCGGAAAAACCGCTTTCCTGTCAACTTAGCTCTTGTAGAGTGTTCCTTAAGGCCTGACCCGGGCGAAGACACCGCGCGAATGGGGAATCTTTCCCTGCCGGAGTTGATACTCCAATTTCGGGGCCAGGCGAAGGAGTGGGGATCGCGGTTGGGTAACCTCCATAACAAAATCTTCGGTCTGACCCCTTTCGGTTGCCCCGCTCACCCTGCGATCCCGAGGGGGCTGAAGGTGATGTAGAGCAGGACGGTAAGGATGACCACGCCGATACCGGCGGTACGGGCGCCCTTGGAGGATTCGAGGGCGACGACGTTCTTGGCCTCGAAAGCAACCGGTTTGGGCAGGGGCCTGAGCACGGTGATCACCGTCATGACGAGCAGACAGAGGAAGAAACACACCGCCATGCGGTTGAGGAAATTCACATCCGGGAAGACAAACTTGAGCATGGGGTAGGCGATGATGTTGGTGAGGAGGCCGGCAACCCCGCAGATCCGCGGACCCTTGTGAACGAGAAGTCCGAAGGCGAAAACAGCGAGAATGCCCGGGGAAATGAGTCCCTGGCCTTCCTGAATGACGGTGAAAATGGAGTTGCTGATCTTAGGGTTGCCCAGCAAGGGGGCGACAATCACGGCGATGACGGCGAAGGCGGCCACCATGATCCGTCCGAGGACGACGATGCTGCTCTGGCTGGCCTCCGGGCGGATGTACTTTTTGAAGATGTCCATCGAGAAAATGGTGGAAGCCGCGTTAAGCATGGCGGCGAGGGAGCTGACCACGGCCCCGAGCAGAGCGGCCATGACAAAGCCGAGGAGTCCGGTTCCCCTGGGCAGGACATTGGAAAGCAGCTGCCCGAGCGCGGTGTCGTACTTGTACCCGAGTAGTTTCTCCGTGGCCACGTTTTTGTTCGCGGCCCGGACAGTTGCGTTGAACGTTTCCAGTTCCCTCGCGAGGGCGGGATTGGCGCTGGCGAAGGCGTAATCATCACTGATGAAGACGGTGGGTCCGGAAAGGTCCGCCTGGGCGGCGTTGAAATCGGATTCGGAGAGGAGAAAGACATTGCCGCCGGGTGCCTTGGCGCGGGTGATGTCATGGGAATCCGGATACACGGCGAGAACGTAGCGGTTCTCCGGAACGGAGAGCAGGGCGGCTTCGGAGGGACTGGTGAGGACGCTGACGACCTCGCTCTGCGGATTGGCGGCAAGGTATTTCGCCAGCACGGGACCGTTGTCCTTGGCCGCGGCGACCTGCATGTTCCCGGCGAAGAGGTTGAACGCCATGAGGCCGGGAATGACGATGACGAAGGGAATGAGCAGCTTCATGAAGGCGGCGAAGACGATGCCTTTCTGGCCTTCGGCGAGGGAGGCGGAACCGAGGGTCCGCTGCGTGATGTACTGGTTGAGTCCCCAGTAATAGAAATTCGGAATCCACAATCCCAGCAGAAGGGCGGTCCAGGGCAAGGTGCTGTCAGTGGAGGGCAGGAACATGTTCAGGCGGGTGCTGTTCAGTTCCATGAAACGGGTCATGGCCCCGGTTTCCGGGCTGAACTCGCGGATGACGACCTCCCCGGTGCGCGCGTCGGTGATGCCGGCGAGAGAGTCGGCGTTCCCGAGCATCTGGAAGGAAAAAAACATGATGATACCACCGCCGATAATGAGGGCGCTTCCCTGGATCAGGTCGGCCCATGCGCAGGCCTTCAGTCCCCCGGCGATGACGTAAACCATGGCGATGAGGCCGATGACCAGCGCGCCCGCCTGCAGGGAAATGTCCATTCCGCGTTCGGCGGCGATGGTGCGGATGGTGAGGGCGCCGGAGTAGGTGACGGCCCCGAGGAGGAGAAGATAGATAAAGACGGTCGCTCCCGCCATGATGATGCGGGCCCCGCTGTTGTAGCGGTACTCAAGGAATTCCGGCATGGTGTAGATGCCGGCGCGCAGGAAGTAGGGAAGAAACGCGAAGGCGACCACGACGAGGGTTACCGCGGCCATCCATTCATAACTGGCGATGGCCATACCGATGTGGCTGGCCGCGTTGCCGGACATGCCGACGAACTGCTCCGTGGAAATGTTCGCGGCGATGAGGGAAAAGCCGATCAGCCACCACTTCAGCCCACGGCCGGCGAGGAAGTAATCACTGGCGGCGTGGTCGCTCTGGAGTTCCTCGCCTCGGCTTTTCCAGATACCGACGGTAATGACAGCGACAACGAAAAGAAAAAAGACAGTCAGATCGACGGGGTTCATAACGTTTCCGGAGTTATGGGGAGAAGAGGAGAGAAACCTTTGTTCCGGGAGCGGTTGGGTTTGTAGGGACCTTCGCTGGTTCAGCAACCACAAATTCCTCCATACCGTTTCCTGTCCACGCGGCAGCGCAAGGTCTTCGGCTGGCTCATCGTTTTCGGGATGGCGTTACCCCCGGTTCTCGAAGGGCTTGCCTCAGGAAATCCGTGGTTTCGTCCCAGCTGCGGGCGGGCAGGCGTGGCGGGGTATGCGGGGGGCGTATCGTTCCGGGTTCGCGGACGAGCTGCTTCAGTTGGCCACGCCATGCGGAGGGATCGCGGGGATTGATGATCCACGATCCTGGCCCGCAGTCGATCCAGAGGGGGAGGTCACCGGCTTCGTAGGCGAGCAGGGGGACCGAGCGGGCGAGGGCCTCCGCGTTGGCCATGCCGAAGGACTCCAGACGGGAAGCGCTTACGCAGAGGTGCGCCTGCTCGAGAAGGCCCGCGCATTCCCTTGTTGGCAGGCTGCCATGGAAGGCGATTTTACCGGCGAGGTTGTCGGTCCGGATTTGTTCCTTGAGCTGCCGGACATACTGCGGGTGTGCCCCGCATGATCCGACGAGGTCCCATCGAAAGGCCTGGTCGCGAAGCTCAGCCAGCGTAGCGAGAATTTCATGTTGCCCTTTGGAAGGGGAGAGGCTTCCGACGGTGACCAGGCGCAGCGGGTGACTCTGTCCTTGCGGTGGTGGAGGAAAGGGGGTCGTCCGCTGGTCGGGAATGGCCGGGGGAAGAAAATGGATACACCGAAGCTGCGGGAAATGCCGGCGCCATGCCTCCGTCTGGCGTTGCCCCGTACAAAAGATGCCCTGCAGCGCAGACAGCCATGTGCGGGCGCTTTCGTACCATGCGGCTTTCGCATCCTCCGCAAGGGTGGGATCCTCGAGCGGGAGATAATGGGCCAGCAGGTAACTTGCGCGCCCGCCCGCCTCCAACCACGCGGCGATGTGCATGGGCGCGTGGCGGCGGAGGTAAAGGCTGTCGACAAGCACAACCCCGGCCGGGTTCTCCGGCAGGGCGTGTGCGGGATCCCATTCTTTCAGAGAGCCCATTCCCCGCGCCTTGAGGGCACGGGCGAGGGCCGCGTTGAACCGGTATCCGCCGGAGATGCACCCGCGTGCCGGCGGCTGGAGGAGAAGCAGGTCCGAAACGGTACCCGACGGCCCGGGTATCCGACTTTCATGCTTCATTTTCCGACGGTTTCTCCACCGGAACGCAGCCGCAGTAGGCGGCGGCGGCGACCGGACTCTCTTCCAGTTCAATCGTCAACCAACCCGTGAAGGAACCGGCCAGTTTCCCGGCAAGCAGGGAATGGAAATGGGCGGAGAGGAATTCTGTAGTGGAATTTTCGCCCTCGAATTCAGGCAGCGTATCGAGATTTTCATATCGGTACGGGTCCAAAACGGCTTGGAGAAGATCCCGGGCCATCCCGATATCGATGACGATGCCATCCTCGTTCAGGCGGGGGGCGTGAAAGGTCGCGGATACGACATAGGTCGCCCCGTGGAGTTTCTGCGCGGGCCCGAAGGTTTCGCCCCGCAGGCTGTGGGCGATCATGAGGTGGTCTTTCACCGTGACGGTGAATCCGGAAGCGGAGGGAGGTGTCATGGTCATGAATAGGTTACGACGGGCGTGAGGCCGGGACGTTCCCCGGCGTAGAGGCGTTGCATGAAGGCCGGCAGCTCGTGAAAGGCGATCTCCGGACCCAGAAGCCGGTCCAGTTCCGCGTCCGCGAGGAGATCGAGAACCCGGTTCGTCCGGTCGCGCAGGGTTACTTTTGAGCGCACCGGGGCGGCGAGGGAGGCGACCTGAGAAGCGCGGATCTGCTTGCGCTGGTAGTGGAAGGCGCCCCCGAGGCTTACGGACACGGGTTGGTTGCCAAACCAGCTGAGCTCGATGACACGGCCTTCAAAGCCGAGGCAATCCAGCGCCAGCTGCAGCCCCGTGGGTTGCCCCGAGCAATGGAAAGCGCAGTCGTACTCCCCGGCCATGGCCTCGGACGCTGAGACAGGGACAAGTCCCGTCAGCGCGCGGATCCATTCCCGCCGTTCCGGGTCGGGCTCGAGGACCGGCACCGGTTGGCCTTTACGGCCATGCAGGATCCAGGCGACGAGCAGGCCGATGATGCCGCCGCCAAGGACGAGGGCGGATTCCCGCGCCTCCAGATCGGCATCCCAGACGGCGTTCAAGGCCGTTTCGACGAAGGGAAAGAGAACGGCCCGCCGGGAAGGCACCTTATCCGGTAGGGGAACGAGGTGTTCCGCCGACACGCAGAAGGCTGTCTGATGCGGATGCATGGTGAAGACGCGCCCGCCCCCGGCAAGCTCTCCAACCAGCGAGTAGCCGTATTTAACGGGAAGGGCAAAGGAGCCCTCCATGTAGCGGCAGGCCATGGGGCCGTCATTGTCGGGGTCGATGTGTCCCCTCCCAACGGCCCGTTCCGTTCCGGGACTGACGCCCGAGAAGAGCGTTTTTCCGCTCCGGAAACCTGCGCGGGGCGGTGCCGTCTCCACGGCCCGAATGCCACCTTGTCCCGGGCTTTCCACCCAGTAGGCCTCGACTTTATCCGTCATGACGGGGAAGTTTCCGGTTGGAGGATGTACAGCGCCTGGCCATTCATCGGATACAGACGGGAAGGGAACAGCCGGGCGGCGCCGATCTCGTTACAGGGCGCCACCTGCAGGGCGGCGATTCCACCGCCGAGAATGATGGGAGCGATGTGAATCTGCAGTTCGTCGATCTGCCCGGCCTCAAGAAAACGGGAGATGGTCGCTCCTCCGCCTTCGATCATGAGCGAGTGCAGGCCCTTGTCGAAAAGGTGCTGAAGGATGGCGCAGGGTTCAAGGGAAGTGCCTTCGCCGGTGGTTTCGAGGGCGAGGGTCTGCACCTTGCTGGAAAAAGGGGCGGGCAGGGAGCCGTTTCCCTTGGCATGGATCAAAAGGGTCATCGGCGCGGCTTCGAGGAGTTCTCTCAGCTCGGAATCGGGGTCTTCCTTGCTGGTCAGTACGGTACGCAGAGGATTCTCGCCGGTGACATGTCGCACGGTGAGTCGTGGCCGGTCGATCCGCAGCGTGTTGGCCCCGACGAGGATGCCGTCATGCAGAGCGCGAAGGCGATGGGCATGAACCAGGTTTTCGCGATTCCCGATCCATTGCGAATCCCCTGAGCGGGTGGCCATGTAACCGTCGAGGGATTGCGCGCAGTGGGCGGTGACAAAGACCCGGCCCTTTGCACGCGCCTGCCACATCGACTGCAGGAGGCGCAGGTACAGGCCGGTTTGCCCCAGTTCGTCCAGTATTTCCGCGGGAACAGGCTGGTGCAGACGGCAATGGATATGATGGGCGGAAACCTCCCAGTCGGCCGGGTCGTTTTTGGCCGAGAATGTCCACTCGCCGGAGGCGGTGCGACGGAACTCCCACAGGGCAACCGCCTCGGGAGAAGCTTCCTTCAGCCACGCCCGGCATTCCAGCAGGGCCGGCCAGATGCCATCCACGTCGATCATAGGCTTTCCCGGTTATTGTTGGATGGATCGCTCACGGACCTCAGGAAGAGCTCCATGACGTCTTCCATGGGCAGGCTGGGCGTGCCCGGATCGGGGGACCACGCGGAGGAAAAACCGTTTTGGCGCAGCTGTTCCATGAGTTCGGCATCCCGGGTCATGACATGCATCGGAACATCCCTCGTGGCGGTTCCCGGCATGAACGCCATCGGCTGATGGTCCCCGATAATGATGACCAATCCGTCGCGCGGGTAATGGCGGGTGATGAAGTCGGTGATGGACCGCAGGGAATACAACACCGCGGTGGCGTAACCCTCCGGACCTTCCTCGAGATGGTGGTAGTCGTTTTCGAAGAGCTGCATGGGGCGGCTGCGGAGGGTCCTCATCACGGCTTCCCGGCTCCATTCACCCTCGTGGAAAGGGGGTACGACGGCGAAGGGGGCATGGCTGCTGGTGAGGACAAACTCCGCGAAAACCGGCTCCTTCGTCGACCGCAGGACCAGCTCGTCGAAGCGAACGAGCGCGAACTGGTCTGCCATGGGGGACCAGTGATAGCCGTGGTGGTCATAACCGAAATCGTGAAACCAGAGGTCGCGGGAAAATTCGAAATACGCTCCCTCCGGCCATTCTTTAATCTTCATGGCGGGCATGATACTGACCGTTTCGTACCCTTTGTCGCGGAAAAACCCGGGGAGCGGTCGTATCGGGCTTTGAAGGAGGCGTTCCCATAGAATCTGGTGCTGCGTGTTCACGCCGGCAAGAAAGGAGGCGTGCGCCAACCAGGAACCGCCGCCCATCACGGGGGAACGTACAAAGCGGCTGCCGACCTTATAGCCCGCTTCCTCGAACGTCCTCCCGAGGGATTCGGCCTGCGGAAGGAAGCGCTCCCGGTAGGCCGGCGCATCCCAGGCGATGCGGCCATAGGACTCCACGAAAAAGATCAGCACGTCGGTGCCATCGAGACGGCCGAGGTCAGTCGGCAGGCCCAGCTGATCACGGTGGGCTTCGACGAGGATTTGATCCACGGTATCCTGGTAGGCGTGAAAGTACCATGCCTCTGCCATCGCGGTGAACAGGCGATAGCTCTGGCCGGGCTCCGTCTTGCCGCGCTCAAGGGCGAGAATGAGGACCGGGAGGACGGTCCATGCGGCAAGCCGCCCGGGGCGGTTCAGGACAAGGGTGGTTCCTCTCAGGATGCTCGCGAGGACCGCCACCAGAAGAAGAAAGAGGAGAATGCTCACCAAAAGCACGCCCCATGCCGCCGCTTCCCCCACCGTGTGCACGACCAGGTCCCGGAGATTGGGCAGCATCCAGATATCCCACTTGAGGTCGATCTCACGCCCGAAAAAGGTCATGAGGCTGAATTCTCCCAGCCGGATAAGGAAGAGCAGACCGCACCATGCGCCAAGGGGCCAGAGAAGAAGGCTGCTGACGCGTCCCGCCAGCACAACCGAGAGGCCGGCCAGCGCGGGAAAGAGCCAGCTTTCCGGCTGCCATTCGAAGAGAGAGGCGAAGGAGGTGAAGTCCCAGGAAAGCAGGGCCTGCAGCACAAGCAGGAGAAGAAGGCCGATGGCGGCGTTGCGCGGGGATGGATCGGGAGAGGCCGGCTTCATGGAAGGACGTAGTGGGAGAATCTGTACTCCATCAGGGAGGCGGCGTAAAGTCGGTCGAGGTGGAAGCCGCCGAGATAGGCGGCAGCAAGCGAGCGCAGTTGCCGACCGGGCAGGCGCCTCGCGGCAAGGCGAAGCCATCCGCTCCGGGGAGACGCGGAGGCGCGCAAGGCGGGGACTTGCGGGGTCAGGTCACGGTTTTCAACGAGCTGGAAACCTTTCCCGGCAAATGCCGCCTCCAGCTCTTCAGCGGTATGGAGACGCCGGCGTCCCCATGTCTCGCAGAGTCCGCGCACGTCGGTATGCTCCTCCGGGAGCGGCTTCCGCAGCCAGTCATCGACGATCCAGAGGGAACCCTTCGGACGCAGCGCTTCGCCGAGCAGCCGGGCCGCCTCCGCCAGCTCATCGAAATAGGATAGGGATTCCACCGCCACTATGGCGTCAAAGGACCCGAGGGTGGAAAGCAGGGCAAATTCCCCTTCGTGAAAGGTCAGCTCATTGGCGCGTCCTTCCTTTTCGGCGAGCGAGGCGGCGGTTTTCACGAGAAACGCCGATTGCGTTAAGCCGACGAATTGGCCCTCCATGCGGCGGGCAAGAGCGAAAAGGGTCGCGCCAAATCCGCAGCCAAGGTCGAGGACGCGCTTCGGTCGCTCCTCCGTGATCCCGTCCGCCAGCCATTGGTTCAAACCGTCCCTGCCCCCGGCAGGGCAGTCGGCGGCGTCAAGGGAACTATCGGCGGGAAGCAGCGTTTTATGCAGGCAGAGTCGCTCTGGGCGGACACCTCCGCGGAGGAGGGCAGAGAGGTAGCGGGTTTTGGCCAGAACCTCGTATTGCCGCGCCGTCTTCATTTCTCTTCCGGCCCCGCTTTGCGGGCGACAAAAATGAATTCGTTGGCGTACGGCAACGGGCGCAGGCCCTTGCGGACCCTCGTGAATCCGGGTTGCCCGCCAAGGCGATGGAGCAGGCGCTCCTTCCACTGCAAGGGCCACTGGTCCGGCAAGAGGGAAGTGATCCGCAATCCCGCTTCTTCCAACAAGCGCCGCCACTTGTCGCAGCTGGCGGCGCCCTGGTGGCCCTCGCGGTTGCGCCGACCGAGGAGTTCGATCCACCGCCAGCCCGGGCTGCGCGCATTTCGGACCAGGAAGCAATAGCGGGCCCGTGGACTTCCCACTCGGACCATTTCCGCGAGCGCCCGTTCTTGATCCGGCATTCGTTCGAGTGAACCGAGGCAGGTAATGAGGTCGAACCGGCCGTTTTCGAAAGGAAGCGATTGCGCGTTGCCCTGCAGAACCGAAACGCCGGGGAGTTGCTGGCGGGCCAGTTCCACGGCCACCCCGGAAAGGTCGATGCCGGTCACCTGCAGTCCCCTCCGCCGGGCTGCGGCAAGCAGATGACCCGGACCGCAGGCCACATCGAGAAGGCGCTGCCCCGGCCGCGCCTCCAAGATTTCGAGGAACACGTAGTAGGCCCGGACGGGGCGAAGGTAGCGCAACCCCCGCGTGCGATAGGTGCGGTCAAACCAGGTGCGGATTTTTTCCTCCGTTGGCGGTTGCGGCGACGGGGCGGACATCGGCTTTCAGAGATAGCGGGGAGTTTGGCGGCAGTAGCGCTGGTAGGCCCGGCCGTACCGCGCCTCGAGATGACTTTCTTCCATGAGGATCCGGAAGTGCATGTGCAGGAGGTATCCGGCGAATCCCGTCAGCAATACGACGTTGGGAAAATACAGCAGAAGGCCGGCGAAAAACAGGTACATGCCCAGCAGGCCGGGATTGCGGCTGCGCCGGAAGAGGCGGCCCGTCTGCAGGGGAAGGTCCAGTTCCCCGCGCAGGGGCTGCTGGCGCGCCTGGCGGAGGGCCAGCGTCGAGGCAAAGGTCAGGAGGCGCCCCGCGGCCACGAACAAGGCCCCGAGGAAGGGCAGCCACGGCGGGGCCGGTTCCAGCAGGGGAACGAGGAAGTCTTCAAAGTCAGGCCGCAAAGCAAGAAGCGGCGGGAGCAGAAAGAGCCCGATGATTAGCAGCGTCGGCAGGAACAGCAGGACCATCTTCAGGGCGAGGGGCAGGGACCGGGCCTTCCCCAGGACCGTATGGGCGGAAGCGGACCCTTGTTCCTTCGAAAGGAGCTGTCGGCTGGAGGCCACACTGGGAACCGGGAAGATGATCAATTCCACAGCGAGGGAAAGGTAGCCCGCCAGCAGGATGCATTCCGCAAAGCTCACAAGGCCCCTCCCTTTCGGCGCTGTTTCCACAGGTGGCATTGATCGGAAAGAAATGACCCGCTCAACAGCAGCAGGCAGCCGAGAAGGAGGCCCGTCCGAAGCCCCGTGGGGAGATCCGGCCACAGGGAAAGGAGGAGGCCGCCCGCCACGATGGCGAAGACGGTCCGGGCCCGCGTATTGTTCCCGTCGACTGGCTTGGGATCCCTTGCTGGAAGCCTGGTGAATTTCAGGAAGAGGACCTGCAGGAACCTGAGTGCCGGGAAAAGCAGCACCCAGGCCACGGCGGGATGCAGGGCGTGGATTCCGATGGCAATGCCCATCACCCATGCCTGGTCGCTTTCCATGTCATAAACCGCGCCCCAGGCAGTCTCTCCGTGCCTCCGCGCAAGCCAGCCGTCGACCAGATCGAGCAGGAGCGAGACGGTGAAAAGCATCAGCGCGAAAAGCGGGAGATGGAACAGGACCAGCAGCGCGACGCCGGCGAACAGGATGAGCAGGCGCAGCAGGGTCAGGACATCCGCCGGAGTCCGCGGTCCGCCGCCAAGGAAAGACAGCCAGCCGCTGAAAACACATCCCCAGCCGAGGAAAGCGATCCCGGCCGCCGACGGGTAGGGGAGGGCCAGCCCCAGCACCGCCAGGCCGCTTGCCGAGTTGGCGGTGAGCCAACGATCATAGCCTCCCTTATTCACCCTTGTGCGTGCTTTCGGCACGGGGATGTGCGGGCAGCTCTTCGAATGGGGAAAAGAGGTGACCCATCCGCAGGGCTTTCGTCTCCAGGTACCGCGAATTGTGCGGATTGGGTGGGGAGAGGGAGGGAATGACTTCGGCAATCTCCACTCCGCAGTCAACAAGGGCCTGGATCTTTCGGGGATTGTTTGTGTTGAGGCGGATCGACGGAATCCCCTCCT
>JAAAOD010000188.1 GCA_009908535.1 Verrucomicrobiota bacterium | reverse complement strand
GGAAACCAGCGGGGATGCCAACAACACCGCCAACGCCCGCCGGCAGGCCGCGCAGCGCCGGCAGAACAACCAGACTGTGGCGGCCGCGCGGGCCGAGGCCACCAACCTGCAGTTCTCCGATTTCCTCACCATCGTCCCCGACGAGCGCGCCAACACCATCGTGGCCTCGGGAACGAACAACGACCTGCGCTACCTTGAACAGTTGATCGCCGAAATCGACACCCTGCTCGCGCAGGTCCGTATCGAAGTGGTCATTACGGATGTTTCCCTCACCAAGGACGACGCGCGCGGCATCGACACCTTCGGGTTCGCCTACAATGCCAGCGGGGCTGGCGAAGCCTTCAACCTTGAGGAGAACACCGGAACCTCCCAGAAACAGGCCAACCCCGGCAACTTCTACGGAGTGACCTTCCCCAACGGCATTACCTGGGGTCCCGGCGGCTTCGGGATCGAGGCCGTTCTCAACGCCGTGGAACAGAATTCCAACGCCGAGGTCCTCTCCGCCCCCACTATTGTCACCACCCACAACAAGGAAGCCGTCGTCTCCGTCGGGGAGGAACGCCCCGTTATCACCGGGGTGACCACCAGCAACGTCACCGACACGACACAGCAACAAGTCCAATTTCGCGACATCAAGCTGGAGCTGAAGGTCACGCCCCTCATCGGCTCCAACGGGGTCGTGCAGATGGAGATCGAGCAGCAGATCCAGAACGTTCTCCGCGAAGTGGAGATCAACGAAAATCTGCAGCCGGTGGTCGGGACTCGCAACGCCACTTCCTATGTCAGCGTCCGCGACGGCGACCTCATCGTCCTCGGCGGCCTGCAGTCCCTCGACGTGAGCGAAAACAGGAACCGCATGGCCATCCTCGGCAAGCTGCCGGTCTTTGGAGATCTTTTCACCCGGAATACCGACAGTTACAACCGCAACGAATTGCTGATTTTCCTGCGCCCGAGCATCATCCGGGACAGCGACGACGCCGACCGCGACGCCAACGAGTTGATCGACGTCCTCGAAGGTTCGGAAAAACTGCGGGACTATCTCGAGGAAGGCACCTTCCGTGGCTCGCAGAAAGAACCGGAAACAGAAGGAAAGCCGGTCCCGCGCCGTTACCAACCCTGAGCTGATTCTTCGACCATGTGCGCCGAACCCAACCCCCGCGCCGCCGCGCCCTCTCCGCTCGATTCGCTCGAGCCGGACCAGCGCGCCATGATCGAGGAAGCGCCGCGGCAAAACCGCCTTCCCCTTCTCGCGCAGGCCCTGCGCATGCCGGAGGCGGAGGTGCTGCAGGCCCTCGCCCGCGGGGACCACCTCCCCGTCCTCGAGGATTTCGAGATTCCGGAGGACGCCGCCGAGCTTCTGCCGCTGCGCATGATGCACGAATACCAGTGCCTGCCCGTACGGGAGGAGGAAAAGGAAAGCGAGGAGGCGGACGGCAACGGACGACACCGGAGCGAACTTCCCCTCGTCACGGTGTGGCCGCCGGCGGCGGAAATGAACGACTGGGTCTACGCGGTCAGCGGCAAGCGCCCGCGCTGGTACCTCGGCCCGGCCAACCGTATCAGCGATACCATTACGCAACGCTACGGCGTTGGCGCGGACTCGCTCAGCGAATCCGACATCGCCACCGAAGACAGCGGCCGCCTCGAGGAGGTGGAAGAGGACGAAAACGCCGCCCTCATCCGCTTCGTCAACGAGGTCATCGCCAAGGCCATCGACGACCGCGCCACGGACATTCATTTCGAGCCCCTGAAGGAGTCGTTGCAGATCCGCTACCGCATCGACGGCGAGCTGGTCCCGATCCGCGTGCCCGACAACCTGATCCGCTTCCAGGGGGCCATCATCTCGCGCCTGAAGATCATGGCGAAGCTGAACATCTCGGAAAAGCGGCGACCGCAGGACGGGCGCATTGTCTACCGGGGCAAGGGAACGGAGTTGGACATCCGCATCTCCACCATGCCCACGATGTACGGGGAAAGCGTCAGCCTCCGCCTTCTCAACCAGAAGAACCAGCCCCTTTCCATGGAGGAGCTGGGCATGCTCAAGCAGGAGCAGAAGCGCATCCAGCGGGTGCTGGACCTGCCCTACGGCATCATCCTTGTCACCGGACCCACCGGTTCCGGGAAATCGACTTCGCTGACCGCCTTCATCCGCCAGATCAATGCCCCCGGCCGCCGTATCATCACGGTCGAGGATCCGGTCGAGTACGAGGTCGAGGGCGTCAACCAGACGCAGGTGCACGGGGAGATCGGCTTCACCTTCGCCAACGCCCTGCGCCATATCCTGCGCCAGGATCCGGACGTCATCATGGTCGGGGAAATCCGCGACTCGGAGACCGCCGACATCGCCATCCGGGCCGCCCTCACCGGCCACCTCGTCCTCAGCACCCTGCACACCAACGATGCCCCGGGCGCCCTGACGCGGCTCATCGACATGGAGATCGAGCCCTTCCTCATCGCCTCGGCGGTGGAGATGATCCTCGCGCAGCGGCTTGTCCGGCGGCTGTGCCCGAAATGCGCGCGCCCGGTCGAGTATTCGGAACGCTATCTCCGTGAATGCCTTGACGCCCTCAACCTCGAGGCCACCTCCGAACGGCTCCATGCCCGGATTCTGGAACCCTCGGGTTGCGAGGTCTGCCGACAGCTGGGGTACCGCGGCCGGGTCGGGCTCTTTGAGATTCTGCGCGTCGATGACTCCATCCATGAGCTCATCGTGCAGAAACGTTCCGCCCGCGAAATCCGTCAGCAGGCGCTCCAGTACGGCATGACCACGCTGCAGATGAGCGGATGGGAGCAACTGGCGCTCGGGCGCACCTCCCTGAACGAGATCATGCGCTACAGCACAGGCGAGGAGGCCGAAGACTGATCGCGCCATGCCGCGCTTTGCCTACAAAGCCCTCGATTCCTCCGGGAAATCCGTCAACGGCGAGTTGGAAGCGACGGACCGCAAGCGTGCGCTCCAGCAGCTTTCCGGACAGCGCCTGCGTCCGCTTTCCGTCCATTCCGTAGGGGAGAGCGGCAGTGGCGAAGGCGGGGACAGCGAGGCAGAGACCCGCGATTTCTTCGGTGGGGGGTCCGGCAAAAAGAGCCGCTTCCGTCTCAAGCGGTCCAAATCGGCGGTGGCCCTCGAATTCCTCAAGCGGCTGCTGGTTCTCCTTTCTTCGGGGATGTCGCTGGGCGACGCGGTCAGCCTGCTCAGCCGACGGCTCACCGATCCGCAGATGCAGGGCCTCTGCCATGAGATCTGGAAACGCCTCAGCGAAGGGCACACCCTCGCCGGGGCCATGCGGGTGGGTCCGGACCTCTTTTCCGCCTCGACCATCCACCTCGTCGAGGCCGGCGAGGCCAGCGGTAACCTCATCCCCGTCCTTGAGCGGATCGTGGCCTACCTTGAGGAAACCCGTGAGGTTCGCAAGCGGCTCATCAGCAACCTCACTTACCCGGCGTTCGTCCTCTCCACCGCGGTCGCGGTGGTCATCATCCTGCTGACCTTTCTTTTGCCGCGGATCCAGGAAATGCTGGACCAGTTGGGAGGGGACCTGCCCCTGATCACGCGGATCCTCATCACCTCCTCCGAGGCCACCGCCACGTACGGGCCCTTCGTCCTGATCGCCGCCGTTCTCGGCGTCTTCGCCCTCCGCCGCTGGCGCAAAACGGAGACCGGCCAGCGCAAAACCGATCTCGCCCTGCTCCGCACACCGCTGATCGGCCGGATCTACCTTTACTCCAACATCTACGGCACAACCAATCTGATGGGGACCCTGCTCGGCAGCGGGGTCAACACGACCGAGACCCTCCGCCTTGTCGAACGCACCATCAACAACGTCATCCTGCGGGCGAAATTCGCCGTCGCCCGCCGCCAGATCCAGGAGGGCGTCTCCATGGCGACCGCCATCCAGCGCGTCCACTACATGCCCGACCTCGCCATGGATATTCTCACCGTCGGCGAAAACACCGGGAACATCGTCAACAGCCTCCAGGACATCAACCGGATCTACCGCGAGGAACTGACGAAATCCCTCAATCTCCTCACCACCGCCACCGTGGCCGTTGCCCTCGGAGGCGCCATTCTCCTCGTCGCCATCATCGCTGTTTCCGTCGTTTTCTCCGTGCTCAGCGTGGGACAATCCCTGCAGTTGTAGCCGCCCCGGAAAAGGCCCGGCAGCGGCCCTGGGCGCTTTTGCTTTGCATTCGCAGGGCCTCGCGATAGGCTGCGCAGCACAACGCGGGAAGGGAAGGACCAGGTCTTTCCGTAATCGCACCGCGTCTGTCTGGAGTATCATGAAAACCACTATTCATCAGGAACCCATCGGAGAAATGTCCGATGGCAGGGTCATCACAGCCTTCACGCTTTCGAACGAAGGCGGCCTGCGCGCCACCTTTCTCAACTTTGGCGGCGTCCTTATCGAACTGGAAGTCCCGGATCGCATCGGCATGCCGGACGATATCGTCCTCGGCCTCGATGCCATCGACGATTACGTGCAGCGGAACAGCAACTATTTCGGAACGCTGGTCGGCCGTTTTGCCAACCGCATCGCGGGGGGAAGCTTTACGCTGGACGGGAAAAAATACCAGCTGCCGGTCAACGAGGAAGCCGCCGGTGTGCACCTCCACGGGGGGCCGAGGGGCTTTTCGCACCAGCTTTTTGAAGGAACGGTGATCGACCGCGACGGCGACGAGGCGCTCCTCCTGAGGTACGAGAGCCCCGACGGCGAGATGGGCTATCCCGGTAATCTCGAGCTTCGCGTCACCCTTTCCCTGACCGCGGACAACGGCTTGCGCTACGAATACGAGGCCAGTACCGACGCACCCACCGTGATCAACCTGACCGCGCATCCCTACTTCAACCTCGCCGGCCAGGATGCCGGAACCATCCGTGAACACGTCCTGCAGATTCGCGCAGACCACTACCTGCCCACCGATCCGGAAACCAACACCCCCAAAGGCAAACAGGAACCTGTCGACGACAGTCCCTTCGACTTCCGGCAGGCCGACAGCCTCGACCACCGTCTCGATTCTCCCGATCCGCAGGTCGCCGGCAACAACGGCTTTGACCACACTTTCGTCTTCCCCGCAGAGCGGGACCTCTCCGAACCGGTCGCCAGCGTCGAGGATCCTGCCAGCGGACGCTGCATGACGGTGTACACCTCGGAACCGGGCGTCCAGCTGTATACGGGGAACAACCTCGACGGTTCCTTCGCGGGCAAGGGCGGCTGTTATTATGCCCGCCACGCCGGCCTCTGTCTCGAGACTCAACACTTTCCGAACGCTCCCAACGAACCGGATTTTCCTTCCACGCGGCTCGATCCCGGAAAGCCCTATAAATCCTTTACCGAGTACCGGTTCTCGGCTACGTAAGCCGCCATGTTACGGACCGGCGCACTCTCCATAACCTTCCGGAAATTCTCCTGCGAGGCATTCATCGACATCGTCTGCAAGGCCGACCTTCAGGCCATTGAGTGGGGCGGGGACGTGCACGTCCCCCCGGGCGATCTGGCCAAGGCTTCCCGGATCGGATCCCTGACGCGTCAGGCCGGTCTCGAGGTGGCCGCCTACGGTTCCTATTACCGGACCGAATCGCTGGCTGCCGCGGAGAGTGATTTTCCCGCTATTCTCGACACCGCGCGGGAACTGGGCGCACCGCTTATCCGCGTATGGGCCGGCACCCTCGGGTCTGCCGACCTGACCGACGAAGGCCGCGCAGAACTGGTCCGGCACAGCCGCTTGCTCGCGGATATGGCCGCGCATAAGGGCCTCATCGTCGCCTCCGAATACCACAACGGCACCGTCACCGACACCCCGGAATCCGCCGCCCGGTTCCTCGAGGAGGTTGACCACCCGAATTACCAGACTCTCTGGCAGCCGCACAATGGCGCGCCCTACGAGACCGCCCTTGCCTCGCTCAAGCAGGTACTGCCGCGGCTTGCCAACCTGCACGTCTTCCACTGGTGGCCGGATGCCGCCCACCGGCTCCCCCTCGCGGACGGCCGTGAGCGCTGGCAGGGCTACTTTGAAGTCGCCGCCGCCTCTGGCCGCGATCACGACTGCCTGCTCGAATTTGTCCGCAATGACGATCCCGCCCAGTTCCTTGAGGACGCCCGCACCCTGCGCGAGCTGCTGGCGTAATCCTCAGGCGAGGCCGCGGGTGCTGTTGTCGAGGAAGGTGACCGCCTCTTCGATAAAAGGGTGTTCGCCGAGCGCGCCGGCGCGCAGCTGCGCGATCGCCTGCGGCCGGTTGAGACCGCCACGGAAAACAAGGCGGAAAATGCGCGCGACCACCTGAATATCGTCCTCGGAAAACCCGGCCCGGCGCAGCCCGACCTTGTTGATCGTCTTGTGGCTAGCCGGATACCCTTCGGCGAGCATGTGCGGCATGACGTCCTGAAGCAGCTTGCAGCAACCGCCGATCATCGCCCCGCTGCCGATGTGGCAGAATTGATGGACGGCGGTGAGACCCCCGATTACAACGTGGTCGCCGACGATCACGTGACCGCCGAGGGTGGCGTTGTTGCTGAAGACACAGCCGTCGCCGACATGGCACTCGTGGCCGATGTGGCTGTAGGCGCAAAATAGATTGCCATCGCCGATGGTCGTTTTCCGGTCGGCGAAAGTGGCCGGATGCAGGGTCGTGAATTCGCGAAAGGTGTTGTTCTCCCCGATCTCGATGGGAGCGTCGTCGCCTTGCCATTTTTTGTCCTGCGTGCGCCCGCCGAGGAAGGCGTAGGGAAAGACTTCACACCCACCCCCCATAGAAAGATTTCCCTCAAGGGAGGCGTGATGGTGGACGCGGCATCCCGGACCCAGGCGCACTTTCGCCCCGATATAGCAGTAGGCCCCGACCTCCACCCCGGAGGCCAGTTCAGCCCCTTCCTCAATCAGGGCTGTGGAGTGAATGGCAGCCTGGCTCATGGGGTACGGACCGCCCTCAGGCGCGCCCGAGGTAGCTTTTGTCCGCCGTCGAAACCTTGATGATGTCGCCGGTCTTGATAAAAAGAGGGGTCTGGATGACGAGGCCGGTGGCCACAGTGACCGGCTTCATGGCCGCGCCGGAGGTGTCGCCCTTGATCGCGTCGGGGGCCTCCGTCACCTCGAGTTCGACGGACGCCGGCAGTTGCACCTGCACGGGCTCACCATCGACAAAAAGGATGTCTGCCTCGTTGCCCTCAGCGAGGAAGTCGAGGGCGTCCTGCACCATGGAATCGGAAAGGACGACGTCCTCGAAGGTCTCCGTATCCAGAAAGTGCCATCCCTCCTGGTCACGGTAACTGAGTTCCATGCGCTTGGTGTCGGTCATGAGGATCTCCACGGAATCGGTGCTGCGAAGCTTCGTCGTGGTGCTGGAACCGGTATGCAGGTTGCGCAGGGTAACCTGAACAAAACCGGCTTGCCGGCCCTGCGTGCGATGCAGCATTTCGAGAACAATGTGCGGGGCACCGTTGTAATCGATGACTTTTCCTTTTCGGATTTCCGTGGGTGAGGCCATGTCGTATAAAAGGGCTTTGGTTCGTAGCGAAGAATCCACGTGGGGAAATGCCTGTCAATAGCGCTGCCAATCAGGTCTTTACACCTGCCTTCCGTGAAGCCTACTTTGAGCTTCCCAATTTCTTTCCGGCCGTCGCCGACTGCATGCGCTCATGAATCAACGCACCCTGCACCGCGAGGTTTCCACCCACGGTAAAGCCCTTCACACCGGCCAGACCGTCCACCTCACCCTGAAACCCGCTCCCGTCGGCCACGGCATCGTCTTCCGCCGCATCGATTTATACGGAAAGCCGGAAGTGCAGCCGCGGATCACCTTCGTGGAGGACAAACTAGTCCGCAGCACTGATATCGCCAGCGGCCACACCCGTTTGCACACCATCGAACACGTTCTCAGCGCCCTCACCGGCTGCGGCATCGACAACTGCCTCGTAGAGATGGATGCTTCCGAGCCGCCCATCCTCGACGGCAGCGCCAAGCATTTCGTCAATCTCATCCAGAAGGCGGAACCGCTCGAGCTGGAGGAGGAAAGAGAGTGCTTCACACTGGAAGAACCCATCTCCGTCACGGACGGCAACCGCTCCATCATCGCGTTACCCTATGACGGCTTCAAGGTAACCTGCACGAGTGCCGATGACCGCGGCATCCATACCCAGCACCTTTCCCTCGATATTCATCCGGAGACCTACATCGCCGAGATCGCCCCGGCGCGGACCTTCACCGTTTACGAGGATATCGAGCCCTTGCTGAAAATGGGGAAAATCCAGGGAGGCAGCCTCGATTCTGCCATCGTCATCAAGGGAAACCAGATCCTGTCGAAGGAACCGCTCCGCTTCGATGACGAATTCGTCCGCCACAAGATCCTCGACATCATCGGCGACCTCAGCCTCCTCGGGATGCCCGTGAAGGCGCACATCGTCGCCGTCCGCCCCGGACACAAGCTCAATTCCGAGCTGACCAAGGCCCTCTTCCAGCGGATGCAACGCAAACCGGAACCGAAAGCCCTCGAGCCCGTCCGCAGGGAACCGGCGCGCGCCCGGACGAAGAGGATCCATCCGGACGAGACGGAGATCAGTATTCGCCGCATCCTCGACATCCTCCCGCACGCCTACCCGTTCGTTCTCGTCGACCGCGTCGTCGAAATCGTGGGCGAGGAACGCATCACCGCGATCAAGAACGTCAGCATCAACGAACCGTATTTCACGGGTCACTTCCCCGGAAACCCGGTCATGCCGGGCGTCCTGCAGATCGAATCGATGGCGCAGGCCGCCGGCCTCCTCATGTTGCGGAAGGTCTCCTCGGAAGGGAAGGTCGCGTTGTTCATGAGCGCCGAAAAGGTGAAGTTCCGCCGCGCCGTCATTCCGGGCGACCAGCTCGTCATCAAGGTCGAGATCACCCGCGTCCGCGCCAACCGCCTCGCCACCGCCAGCGCGCAGTGCTTTGTCGGGGAACAACTGGCCTCCTCCGCCGAGTTGATGTTCACCGTGATGGACGTTCCCGAGGAGGGGATGTGATCGCTCCCCCTCACCGGCTCTCGGTCGCGGTCCCGTAGTCGAGAGCCGAGGAGAGACAATCCGGGGCACTTTCGGTTTGGATTCAGGGACGGATTTCGTTGTACTTGCTGACCTATGGCCGAAACCGACGAGAGAACCCTTTTTCAAAAGATCCACGACGGGGAGATTCCGGCCGAAATGCTCCACCGGGATGACCGGGCGTTCGCCATCCGGGACATCAATCCGCAGGCGCCGACGCATTTCCTCGTCATTCCGGTGCGTCCCCTCGCCCGTCTCGAGGAAGCGGAAGAAGCGGACGCCGACCTCCTCGGACATCTTCTCCTCGTGGCACGCAAGGTTGCCGGCGAGCTGGGGCTCGATAAAGGTTTCCGGGTCGTCATCAATAACGGGCGCGAAGCCGGGGAAACCGTTCCCCACCTGCACGTCCATGTTCTCGGCGGACGCCCCATGACCTGGCCCCCGGGCTGAGCGGCCCTCAACTGCGCACATAGCGTCCATCGAGGCCGCGGGCCACATGCCCGGCCATTTCCATCTCCAGCAGAGCCAGTTGTACCTCCGGTCCGTTCCCTCCGCTCAGCTGTACAAGGCGGTCCGGATGCTGCGGCTGGCCGTCGCGCAAATACCGCCAGAGTTCGCCCTGAAGGCCCTCCAGACCGGGTTCGCCTTCCCCCCTGGAACCCGTTCCGACGTGCGCGCATTCGCGGCGGTCCAGTCCGCGCGGCAGGGCCTGCAAATCCTCCAGCACTTCCTCGACGCAGGTGACCAGCTGGGCGCCGTCACGGATGAGGGCATGGCAGCCGGCGGATTCCGGCATGTCCACCCGGCCCGGCAGGACGTAGACCGGCTTCCCTTGTTCGGCGGCCATACGCGCCGTGATCAGGCTGCCGCCGTGCTCGCCCGATTCCACGACGATGACACCGCGGCTGACCCCCGAAACAATGCGGTTGCGTTGCGGGAAGGTGCGGCGGTCCGCCTGCCGCCAGAGGGGGAACTCCGTCCAGATACCCGCGCTGTCGGCAAGCCGTTCCATCAGAGCCCGGTTGCTGCGGGGATAACACCGCTTCAGCCCGCCGCCAAGGACCGCCGCGGTGCGGCCTCCGGCGGCCAGAGCCGCTTCATGGGCTTCCGTGTCCACCCCTTCCGCCATCCCACTCACCACCGTCCAGCCTTGCCGGGCCAGCTCGCCGGCGAAGGCACGTGCTATTTTGCGTCCGTACCCACTCGGGCGCCTTGTCCCCACGATCGCGATGCAGGGCCCCTCCAGTTGCTTTCCCGCCCGGTAACGGTAGAGGCCGATCGGCCGGTCCGCGTACGGGGCCAGCTCCTCCGGGTAGCCAATCCCGCCCCGGCTCACATAATCGGCGCCCATTTCCCCAAGGGCCGCCTCCACCTTCGCCAGCGGCATGTGGCGCCGCCAGTCGCGCAGCTGCTCCCGAAGGCCGCGGTGACCAAGCGCCTCCGCCTCCGCACCCCCTTCCAGCAACCGCTCCACCGCTCCCTCCAGCCGCGCCTCCAGCTCCCCGTACAGCACCGGCCCCATCCCCGGAAGACCGGCCAGAATCATGCGGGCGGAAGCGCGGTCAAGGCTCATGAAAAAACCGTTAGGTTTGGGGCGCCCGCAGGCAAGCCAATTTATCAGGGCCTTTCTCAGGTTTCCTCGCGCACGGTGCGGAGATTCCAGACGGCGCGGGCATCCTGGATCAGTTTTTTCAGGACGGCGGGGGTGACGCTCTGCTTGGGGTCGTCCCCGATGCCGGAGATGGGGTCGACGTGCGTCTCCACGATGACCCCGTCGGCGCCGTAGCAGAAGGCGGCGAGGGCGGCGGCGGGAACATACCGCGAGCGGCCGACGGCGTGGGAGGGATCCACCACCACGGGCGCCCATGACTTCTCCTTCAAGAGGGGGGTTATGGACTCGTCGGGATGATTGCGGAACCCATCCAGCTCCGGCATTGTTCCCCGCGGACAGAAGAGGATGTTCGGATTCCCGTTCGCGGCGAGGTACTCGGCGGCGGAAATGAACTCGTCGACCGGCCCCATGTGGCGGCTGCGCTTGAGCAGGACGGGGATCCCCTGTTCCGCCGTGGCCGCCCCCATGCAGGCCAGCAGGGGATAGTTCAGCGCGTTGCGGGTGCCGATCTGCAACATGTCGACCCTGGCCTCGAGGGCGATGCGCAGCTGCGCCTCGTCCATGACCTCGGCGATAACGGGCAGACCCGTACGGTCGCGGGCCTCGAGAAGGATTTCCAGCGATTTCGCGGTTCCCTGGAAGCTGTGCGGAGAGGTCCGCGGCTTCCAGACGCCCCCGCGAAGCACCTGCGCGCCTGCTTCCTTGACCCCCTCGGCAGTTTCGAAGAAGGCCTCGCGCCGTTCAGGATCGATGGTGCACTGTCCGGCGATGAAGAAGGGCTCCGTGCCCAGCTCCACTCCGGCAATGCGGATGCGGTGGTGGGATAGATCGGAGCGGATATCCATCAGTTTATAGATGGATTCCATCCGGTCGACGCGGTCGATGTACTCGAGGCCGAGGAGACGGTTCACCATCGTCTCGCTACGCTCATCGCCAATAATGGCGTAGATGTTCCGGTGGGCGCCGTAAATAACCTGGATCTTACAGTCGAACTCGCCGACGATGGACTCAACTTCCGCCAGTTGGGCGTCGGTAAGGGTGGGTTCCTTGGAAATGATCATGCCGTTCTAGCTTGGGTGAAAAGGAACAGACCTACGCCGCGCGAAGACGAAGGCAACCATGGAGTGGCGGCGGGCCAACGTCTCACAACTTCGGCTACCCTCAAGCAAGTGGCCAAAGTCTTACGACTTCGGCTACGCGGATACGAATTCCGGGGGGAGAGGGCTTTCGGCTTTGAAGGCGATCTCCGTTCCCTTCCATTGAAGCGGGACTTCGACGCGATGGCTGTGGAGGAAAAGGCGGCCATGGCCGGTGCGCTGCCGGAAAGTGCGGTTGAAGGCGAAATCGCCGTAGGTGGCGTCCCCGAGGATGGGCAGGTGGCGGGAGGCGCATTGCACCCGCAATTGATGCGTCC
>JAAAOD010000207.1 GCA_009908535.1 Verrucomicrobiota bacterium | reverse complement strand
GGTGGAATCGCCGGCGGCATCGGATCCGCCCTCGCCGCGCAACTGAAGGAAAACGGCGCCGTCGTGGGCGGATTCGCCCGCGCCTCGGAGAGGCTGGACCACTTCCGGGAGAGCCATCCCGATATTGAAGTGGCAGACGTGGAGGCGTCGGACGCGAAGGCCGTCAAGGAGGCGATTGAACAGTTTGCCAAGCAGCAGGAAGGCATCGACGGCTATGTGCACGCGGTCGGGAACGTCTTCCTCAAACCGCTTCACATGATCCGCGACGAGGAATGGGAACAAACCCTCGCCTGCAACCTGACCTCCGCCTTCTACGCCGCCCGGGCGGCCGTCGGTAAAATGCGCCGTCAGAAGCACGGGCACCTCGTCTTTTTCAGCTCTGTGGCGGCGGTGAGCGGCCTCGCCAACCATGAGGCCATCGGGGCGGCGAAAGGCGGCATCATCGGCCTCGCCCGGTCTATCGCCGCGACCTACGCCGCGAATGGGATCCGTTCCAACGCCATCGCGCCGGGTCTCGTCGAGACGCCGGCCACGGCCTCCCTCACCGGCAACGAGGACGCGCGCAAATTCTCCGAACGGATGCACCCCCTCGGCCGGCTCGGGAAGCCGGAGGAACTCGCTGCCCTCGCGCGCTTCCTCCTCTCCGAAGAGGCCGGCTGGATTACCGGGCAGGTCTTCTCCGCTGACGGTGGCATGGGCTCCATCGTCCCGAAGCCGAGGGCCTAGGATGCAGCAAGATTGGAGGGAAACGCTGCGCGTTTCCGCGTCAGGTTCCGCACCGGATGAAATGACATGGCCCTGACGAAGCGCATGAAAGCCGGCTACGGCATGGCGGAATTCGGCCTCGCCGGAGGCGAATTGCTGCTGCAGCTGTATCTGCTGGAATACTACGTCCGCGGCGCGGGTCTGCAGCCGCTGCTGGCCGGGGTGGCGCTGGCGCTGGCGACGCTGTGGGACGCGGTCACGGACCCGGTTATGGGCGGGATCACCGATCGCACACGCAGCCGCTATGGGAGGTTTGTGCCGTATCTTCTTGGCGGGGGACTGCTTTTCGGGCTGAGCCTCGCCGCCCTTTTCAACCCGCCGGGGACGGAAAACCAGCTCCTTCTTTTCTTGTACCTGCTTGGCAGCTACCTGCTTGTGAACACCGGCCTGACGATCATCGGGGTGCCGCACATTGCCCTCGGCGGGGTGCTGTCCCCGGACACACATGAGCGGACGGAGCTGTACGGCTGGCGGCTCATCTTCGGTACGGTCGGGCTCTTTGGCGGCATTCTCGCCCCGTTGCTCGCGGCGCAGGCCCTGCAGGCGGATGTCGAGACCGCCTCCGGACTCGCGGCGAGCCGCTCCCTCGGCAGCGTCTTCATGGGGGCGGCGGTGATCCTGACGGCGCTGATCACGGTGGCGGCGGTGTTTCGGCGATCGCGCAACCTTCCTGTTCCGGAAGAAACCTTCCGCTGGCGCGACCTCTGGCACAATTTCGCCAAGGTCCTCGCGAACCGGGTATTCCTGCCGTTTTTTCTCGCCTTTCTCCTCGTGGCCATGGGGCGGACGATGAACGCGACCCTTGCGCTGCTCTACTACAAGGACAGCCTCAACCTGAAGGAATCCGCCGTGCAGGGACCGATCCTGAGCGTCTTCACCCTTTGCATCATCCTTTCCGTCCCGCTCTGGGTGAAGCTGGGCCGCCGGTACGGCAAGCGGACGCCGGCGTTTTCGGGAATGCTGGTCCTCGGTGTCATGACGGTGGTCGCGTATCCACTTTTTCCCGACAAATCCGTGGCCGGGCCGGTGCTTGCGGCGGTCATCGGCGGTTTCGCGGTCGGGGCGATCATCCTTGTCGAATCCCTCGTTACCGACATCGCCGACGCCGACTACATCGAGAGCGGGGAGGAACGCGAAGGCATCTATTTCGGCTTCTGGCGCATGGGGCAGAAAATCGCCCGCTCCGTGACGATCGGGCTTACCGCGGTGGCGCTGGACCTCATCGGCTACGAGGAGGGGGTCAAGGTACAGACCGAAGCGACCCAGCGCGGCCTGGCCTATCTGTTCGGGTTCGGGGTCGGCTTCCTCTTTATCGCGGCGGCGGTGGTTTTTCTTTTCACGCCTATGAGCAAGGAGCGGCAGGAGGCCATCCAGGCGGCCAAGGCGCGGATGTAGGGGCCGGGGCTTGTCCCCGCGCCCGCCGTGCCTCGGGGCGACGGGCCCCCGCGCAAGGCGGGGCCCTACAAACCAATGCGAAGGTAGGGCCGGGGCTTGTCCCCGCGCCCGCCGTGCCTCGGGGCTCCGGGGCCCCCGCGCAAGGCGGGGCCCTACAAACCAATGCGAAGGCAGGGCCGGGGCTTGTCCCCGCGCCCGCCGTGCCCCGGGGCTCTGGGGCCCCCGCGCAAGGCGGGGCCCTACAAACCCGGACGCGCTTGCGACTTTTGCGGCATTGGATGAAATAACGCTTATGGCGACGACGATTTTCAGCGGCTGGCTTCTGGTGGCGGGGATTTTCTTTCTGCTCTGGGTCCGCAATGTGCGGGAGACGAACGCGGGCTGGGTGGACTTTGGCTGGAGCCTGACATTGGTGCTGCTGGTCGGATGGTACGCCTTGCTGGCGGAAGGGGAAATCTGGCGGCGTTGCTTTTACTTCGCCCTCGCGGGAGCGTGGGGCCTGCGGCTTGCGGTCTATCTCTGGCGCCGGATCCGCCGCGAGGAAAAGGAGGATCCTCGCTACGCCGAGTTGCGCGCCCACTGGGGGAAATCGGCCAATGCCCGTTTTTTCTTTTTCTTTCAGGCCCAGGGGGTCGCGAATCTCCTCCTCACCGCGCCGATCCTTTTACTGATGCATAACCCGAAGACGCTCCCGACGCTCTGGGATGTCCTTGGGTTGCTGGTGATCCTTGGCGCGGTGGCGGGGGAAACGGTCGCGGACCAGCAGCTGGCCCGCTTCAAGGCGGATCCTGCCAACAAGGGCACAACCTGCCGCCGAGGCCTGTGGGCATGGTCGCGGCATCCGAATTATTTTTTCGAGTGGCTCCACTGGATGGGCTATCCCGTTCTGGGCGGGGCTCTTCTGGGAACAGGCCTCGCCGTCTACTGGCCCTTGACCCTGCTGGGCCCGCTGGTGATGTTCCTTCTCCTCTTGCAATTCACGGGAATTCCCTACACCGAAAAGCAGGCTCTGAAGAGCCGGGGAGAGGACTACCGCATCTACCAGCGCGAGGTTTCCGCCTTTTTCCCCCGTCCACCGCGATCCTCTTCTTCCACATTATGAATCTCATCGATTTAGCTGAACGCCGCCTGTTCCCCGACGCCCTCATCCGTGTGGGGATGCGCCGCCTTCTCGCCCGGCGCCTGCGGGAGGAACGCGCGGCAGGCAAGGACCAGAGCATCGATGCTTTTGTCGCGGAATTGAAGCGCAGCCGCATCGCCGTGGAGACAGAGAAGGCCAACGAGCAGCATTACGAGCTGCCCGAGGAGTATTTCCAGCAGGTGCTCGGCCCGCGGCTGAAATACAGTTGCGGCTGGTGGCCGGAAGGGATCACCGGTCTCGCCGAAAGCGAGGACGCCATGCTGCGGGTGACCTGCGAGCGGGCCGAACTGGAGGACGGTCACCGCATCCTCGAGCTGGGCTGCGGCTGGGGAAGCCTGACCCTCTGGATGGCCGAGCAGTTCCCGAACAGCGAAATCCTCGCCGTCTCCAATTCACGGACGCAGCGTGCCTTCATTGAGAGCCGCGCGCGCGAAGCCGGCCACGGGAATGTCCGCGTCACCACGGCGGACATGAACCTTTTCAAACCCGGGAAGCGCTTCGACCGGGTCGTCTCCGTGGAGATGTTCGAACACATGAAGAACTATCACCGCCTGCTCGAAAACATTGCCGCATGGCTCACCCAGGAGGGGAAGCTCTTCGTCCATATCTTCACCCACCGCTGCTACCCGTACCACTTCCAGGACCGCGGCGACCGCGAGGACTGGATGGCGAAGTATTTCTTCTCCGGGGGGACGATGCCGAGTGACGACCTCCTTCTTCGCTTTCAGGACGACCTCCGTCTGGAGCGGCACTTTCGCGTCAACGGCCTTCACTACAGCAAGACCCTCGAGGCATGGCTTCGGAAGCAGGACGAACAGACCGACGAGATCCTGCCGATATTCGAGAAAACGTACGGGGATTCCCGCGCGGCGCGTCTCTGGCTGCAGCGCTGGCGCATGTTCTACATGGCCTGTAGCGAGCTTTTTCGCTACAACGACGGACGCGAGTGGATGGTTTCCCATTACCTTTTTCGCAAACCCGACTAACCGTGAAAACAAAACTGCATGAAAAATGGATACAAGTGGCTCGTCTGGGCCACCGGGCTGTTTGCAGCGACCAGCCTTCCGGGAGAAACCGACGAAGAAGCGCTGTTCGAGCTGGAAGCCTTCATTGTCGAGGAATCCGCCCAGACACAAACGGAAACGCTTTCCCCGCTCGGTGCGGAGGTGGACACCTTTCTCGGGGGAGCGCTCTCCCCTGAGGCGATCCCGCGCGGACTGAGCATCCTGCCGCCGGAACTGCTCGCCACCCTCCAGATCGAGTCCTACGAGGACCTCGATAAATTCGGCGCCGGAACCCAGCGCATCAATTATTTCGGGCTCGCCGGTTCGGCCTTTGTTCGCGGGGCCCGTGCGGGCACCTATTTCAACGGGATGCTGCGCGCCTACCAGCGCAACGAGATGCCGATGAGTTTCGGCTCGCTCGAAAGCCTTGAAATCATCAAGGGTCCCGTGCCGGCCGGTTTCAGCCCGACGCTCGTGGGCGGGGCCGTGAACCAGGTTCCGAAAAGCCCCTTTTTCAACCGCGAGCACGGCCTGCTGCGGTTCCGCATCGGCTCGTGGGAGGAACGACATGTGGAGCTCGACTACGGGGCGCCGTTGCTGCTCTTCGGAAACAAACCGGCGGCCTACCGGATTTCGTACACCGGCCACCGCGCGGAGCGTTTCTACGAAAACGTTCCCAATGACTACGATTCCCTCTACGCGGCGGCAAAGATCAAGCTTTCGGACCGACACCGGCTCTTTGTCGGGGGTGAGTACTACAATTTCCGCAGCAGCGAGATCCCGGGCATGAACCGGCCCACGCCCGAACTTGTCGCGAACCGTCGCTACGTGATCGGGGAGCCGCCCTCCCTGACCTCGCCTGACTGGGGCGGCACAGTGGCGCGTCCGCTCCTGCAGTTTCCGTTCAGCCTGACCGTGAATCCCTCGCTTTTCGCCCTCGCTGTTCCCGGCGAACGCGCCCGGGCGGAGATTCCCTCCGGACTGCGCGCCACCATGCTGGACCTGAACGATCCCGCCGTAGTGGAAAATCTCTACAGCGTCCTCCCGGCCGACGGAGTGCCCCCCTTCGCCGCTGACGCCCGCGCGGAGGCGGCGGAGATCCTTGCCGGTCTGCCGAAGGAGACGACGGACGCCTATGTGTACACGCCCGCCTATTTTGCGGCGGGCGGGGAGGCGCTCACGGAGATCCTTCCCCGGGAGAAGGTCCTCGCCGATCCGGACGACAAAGCGGACGCATGGGACGCCATCGCCTTCGCCGACCTCGAGAGCCGGCTCGCCAACGGCAGCCGCCTGCGCACCCGCTTCTTCGCGGAACGCATGAGCACGGAAAAACGCTCCACCTACGGTTTCGCCTTCAACAGCGACCAGACGGTGCTCAACGGCCGTGTTGAGTGGCAGGGCGCCTTTGGCGGTGGCGAAGCACCGATAACGGTGGGAGCGGATCTGCGTTTCAGCCGCGCGGAGACCCTACAGGACTTCGACGCTGAACCCTTCGCGCGACGGGATCTCACGCGGGAGACGATCTCCCGCAATTCCGTGGTCCGGGCGGGGGATTACGTCGGTCCCGACGGCCTTAATTACTGGTCCAGCTTCGGCAATGCCAGCCAGGGATCGGATCTCTGGCAGGCGGCTTTGTATGGGGGTGGTCACTACGCTTTCGGGGATGCATGGAAACTTCACTACGGCTTCCGGATCGAGCAGGCATGGTGGGAGGTGGGGCTGCCCGCAGGGGTCGACCGCGCTTCCGCCGCCCAGCGGGCCGCACGGGAGGACAGCGGCACGACGGAATTATACCAGCTGCACCTGAACCCGACCTTCGAAGTGCTGCCCGGTGTCTTTCTTTATGGCGCCTTGCAACTGGGCAAGGTTCTCGCCCCGGGCGACGGCGGCGATGTCAGCGGAGAGAAGAATTTTCCCGATGCCGAGCTGTTCGAGGCGGGTGTGAAGGCGAACCTTCTCGACGGCCGCCTCTACACCGCCCTTAGCGCCTATCACTGGGACCAGGCCAGTTTCTCCAGCCTCGACGCGCAGGCGCGCCCCTTGCGGGCAAAGGGAATCGAATGGGAAACGACGGCGGAGGTCACGCCACAGTTGACCCTGCTGGCCGCCTTCACCGCCCAGCGTGTTCACCTGCGCGGGGATACGCTGGGTTTCGGCGCCCTTCCGCAGGATGAGGAGGGTTGGGCCCTCAACGCGGGCGTGCTCAACGCCGCCGGGGGACGGTCCGCCCCCAACAATCCGGAAATGATCTTCGCCGGCATGCCCGAGCTGAGTGGCCATTTGTACGCGGTCCTCGAGGTGACGGATAAACTGCAGGTCTCCGGCGGTCCCCTCTGGCGCAGCCGTTACGCCCATGACATGGAGCGCACGATCTGGATTCCGGAGAGCACGGTCTGGTCAGCGCAGGCCCGCTACGACGCGGGCCCATGGTGGCTGCGGCTGCACGTCGAGAATCTTTTCGACGAGGAGTACTGGCTTGGGCAGGACCCGGTTTTTTCCGCCGGGACGCTTATCCTGCAGGCCCCGGGTCGCCGCGTGACCTTCACGGCGGGGCTGCGGTTTTGAGGAAAGGGCGGAGGTTTACTGTAGGGCCCCGCCTTGTGCGGGGGCCCCGTCGCTGTAGGGCCCCGCCTTGTGCGGGGGCCCCGTCGCCCCGAACCACGGCGGGCGCGGGGACAAGCCCCGGCCCTACCAAACATGACAAGCGCAGCCCTTGTACGGGAGTTCGCTCGTCCAGCTTTTTTCTGGTCGGGGCGGCCGGATTTGAACCGACGACTTCCTGCTCCCAAAGCAGGTGCTCTACCAGGCTGAGCTACGCCCCGGACATGAAACAGGAGGAATAAGCGCCGGGAAGCCGGGCAATGTCAATCCTCGGGGAGGAGAGACGGTTAATCCGGATTTCCCCTTGTATCTACGCCGTGATCTTGTTCGCTTACCGTTACGGGCCTAGAGCACACCGATTCGCGGTGCGCCGGCCCTCACCCTCGCAATTATGAAAACTAACAAAAAAGGATTCCCTTTCCTGCATACCGGCCTCATCGCCGGGACCCTGCTCGGATTGCTTGCCGGTTGCGGCAAGGCCGATGAAAGCGCCTCCGGCGGCGACGCAGCCAGCGCCGCTGCGGAGATCGACAAGACCGCGCGCCTGACCTATGTCAACTGGGCCGAAGGGGTCGCCTACACGCACCTTGCCAAGGTGGTCCTCGAAGAGAAGATGGGCTACGACGTCGAGATCACCGTCGCCGACGTGGGCCCCGCCTACCTTGCCGTTGCCGACGGTGGGCACGACGCCTTCATGGAATGCTGGCGCGACATGCACCAGGATTACCTCAAGCAGGGCGGCGACCGCCTTGTCAGCCTCGGCAATGTTTACGAAGGCACCATTCTCGGCCTTGCCGTTCCGACTTATGTCGAAATTGATAAGATTTCCGAGATCAAGGGAAACGAGGATCTCTTTGATGGCGTCATTACCGGCATCGATCCGGGCGCGGGCATGATGAAGGCGATCCAGAATGAAATCATCCCCGAATACGACCTTGATATCGAATTGGTTCCTTCCAGCGGCCCGGCGATGACCGCCGCTTTGAAGCAGGCGACGGATGCCGGGAAATCGATCGTCGTGCCTGCGTGGAAGCCGCACTGGATGTTTGCCCGCTTCGACCTGAAGATCCTCGAACAGGATGCGGACAAGCAGGTATGGCAATCCGGGGACATCGAGATTATCGGCCGCGCCGACCTCGAGGAGGACAAGCCCGAGCTGGCCGCTTTCCTGAGGAACATGTACCTAACCGATCCCGAACTGGCCGATCTCATGCTCAAGGTCGAGGAATCGGAACAGGATGTGGAAGAAGTCGCCCGTCAGTGGATGGAAGACAACGAAGCCGTCGTCGCGGACTGGATTCCGGTGAGCTGACGGCGTTCGCTTGCAAAACCGAGCCCCCTTTCCCACAGCCTCTGCCCCATCCCGGGCAGGGGCTTTTTTTAAGCCATGCGGGCCCAGCCGGAGGCATCCTGTTCGGACGGGAGGGAGGCCGCGGGCGGCGATCGTTTTCATTGGACTATTCGGGGCGACCCTTTACTACGGAGGCCTCCGAGGAGGAAACAGGAAATGGGATTGAACGCGGAACTGAAGATCACCCTTTTGGCGGAGAACACGGCGCAAGGCCGGGGCATTCTCGGAGAGCACGGGCTCGCCTACTGGCTGGAAACTCCGGCGGGGAGGGTGCTCTTTGACACCGGGCAGGGCATGGTACTGCGTCGCAACGCGGCTACGCTTGGGCTCAATCTCTCGCAGGCGGACGCCATCGTCCTGAGCCACGGACATTACGACCATGTCGGCGGGCTGGAGGAGATGATGTCGCTGCTACCGGAGGTTCCCGTTTATCTGCACCCCGACGCCCTCCAGAAGCGCTTTATCCGAAAGGAGGAGGGTATCCGCATCGTCAATGAACCTTTCCTTTATGCCGGCGGCCTTGCTTCGGCGGCGGCGCAGCTCGTCGAGACGAGGGAACCGACGGAAGTGCTACCGGGCATCTGGGCGACCGGGGAGGTCCCGCGGGTGACGGACTACGAGGACACCGGCGGCGATTTCTGTCTTGATGAGGAGGGCTCGCAGCGGGATCCCATCCCGGATGACCAGGCGCTGTATTTCCGCAGCGACCACGGCATCGTCCTTATTCTCGGTTGCGCGCATGCGGGGGTGGTCAACACGATGCGCCATGTCGCCACCCTCACGGGCGAGGAGCACCTGCACGCGGTCATGGGCGGCATGCATTTGCTGCACGCGACGACCGGGCGGCTGGAAAAGACCTACGCTGTTTTCGAGGAGATGAAGGTGGCCCGCATCGCGCCCTGCCACTGCACCGGCATCCGCGCCGTCGCCGGCTTCCGGAACGCCTTTCCCGGTCGCTGTGAGGAGGCGCACGCGGGGAAGACGTTTTCTTTTGTCATGGGGTCTTGAAGGCCAGCGTCGTCCTCGGCTACACCGCCCACCGCTGGGCAAGCCTCGTTCAGCCTTCCCCCCAGAGCCAGTCGATCTCCTCGCGGCTGAGGGTGACCGTCAGCGCGGGGAGACAGGAATCCATCTCCGCGACGGTCTCGGGGCCGATGAGGGCGTAGCTTTCGAACGGCTGGGAGAGGACCCACGCGGCGGCGATGTTGATGGGGAGGACGCCCTTCTTTTCCGCCAGCGCAAGGCAGCGTTCGCGGCGCCGGAAATTGTCCTCGCTGAACCAGCAGCGGCGCAGCTCCCGGTCGTAGCCGGGGGTCCGGCGCTCCCGCTCCGCGCGGTCGGTGAAGAAACCCCGTGCCTGGCTGGACCACGCGAAGTGGACGATGCCGTTCCGCTCCATCCATGCCCGGTCTTCCGTAGCCGACATGTGAATACAACCTTTCCAGACCGGGTCGACCATGCGGGCGAGGGAAAGGTTGTTGTTGAGGATCCGCATCGGTTCCTTCCCCGTTCGCCGGGCGTATTCGCTGGCGGCGGCGAAGCGCTCCGGCGACCAGTTGGAGCCGCCGTAGACGCCGATCCGGCCCGCTTCATGGAAACGATGAAGGACATCGATGAATTCATCCACCGGAATCGCCTCGTTGTCCCGGTGCATGATATGGATGTCGGTGAAACCGGTCTGCAGTTTTTCGAGGGATTCCTCGAGTTCGCGGGCGAGGTTGTCGGGGTCGCAATACGGCGTGTGCGCGCCCTTGGTGATGAGCACGAGGTCCTCGCGAACCCCGCGGCTCTGTATCCACTGACCGAGGATCTTGTCGCAATCGCGGTAGATATAACCGGTGTCGAAGGCGTTCCCGCCGCACTCCAGCCAGTGATCGAAAAGCACCTGTGCCTTGGCGAAGGAACCGTGCGCGGTGAGGGCACCGAAGATGAAGCGGCTGACCGGCTTGGAAAGGCCGGGAACGCTACCGTAGCGCATGGGATTGCCCGGGCCCTCAGGCAGGATCCGTACCGGCCTGCCGGGGAGATTGGCCTTCACGGGCCGTGGCGTTTCCTCCTCGTAGACCATGCCCACGGCGGAGCGCCATTGGTCGAGCACGGCAAGATTGCCCAGCGTGTCGTTCCACGTCATGCCGGGGGAACGAGCCTCAAGGCGGCCCTCCCCGATCGCGGCGGCCATGGCGTCCGCCTCGAAGGCGAAACTGGTGTGCGTCGTCGGCAAGGCGATCTCTTCGGTCTCTCCGTCCTTTTTCAGGAGGATTTTACCCGGCACCGGCTGTCGGCGGTTGGCCACCCATGGGTCGGGAACGATGATCTTGCCTTCCGCACCCGCGATCTCGAGCCGGTTGTCGAGGTCGGCGCGCACCGAGGTGGCCACTTCGGCGACCATTCCCGAAGAAAAGCGCAGCACCGCGGCCGCCCATTCGTCGACGCCGGTGGCGCCGATGTGGCCCGTGCCCGCCACGTCGACCGGGTCGGCGAATTCCTCCCCCGTGGCCATGCCGGCGACCAGCCGTGCCATGGAGACCGGATAACAGCCAACGTCGAGCATGGCCCCGCCGCCGAGGGCGTTGTTGAAGAGGCGACTCTCCGGATCGATCTCATCGCCGCCCCCGAAACCGAAGGCCGCGCGGATCATGCGCACCTCGCCGACAGCTTTTTTGCGCAGCAGCTCGACGAGGCGGACGGTCTGCGGATGGAGCCGGTACATGAAGGCCTCGGCAAGGAAGCGCCGGTTGCGGCGCGCGCAGGCCACCATTGCTTCCCCCTGCCAGCGGTTGAGGGCCATCGGCTTTTCGCAGAGCACATGCTTGCCCGCCTCCATCGCCCGGAGGCTCCACAGCGCATGGAAGGGGTGGGGTGCCGAAACGTAGACCGCATCCACCTCCGGATCGGCAAAGAGTTCCTCGTAGCTACCATGCGCCCGGGTGCCGGGATACTCTTCCACAAAGGCTTCCGCACCCGCTGCCCTCCGGGAGCCCACCGCCACCAGACGGCTCATCTCCGTCGTCTGCAGCCCGTCGGCAAAAGCCCGTGCGATCGCACCCGTCCCGAGAATTCCCCAACGAAAGTGTTTCATCGCCCTTCCCCTTACTATCTCCTGGGGCTCCTGTCACGGGGGAAGGGGTCAGACCCGAATGGCACTAACTTTTGGTATTGAATCGGTCACTTCAAGCGCCTGCTTGGAAATTCGTTCATATGGTGTCTTGGTCTGGTTAAAAGCTGGTAGGCTTTGGGTCTTCGTTTGACGGCTCGGGGCTCTTTTCGGTTGGGGCGAATGGGGACCGGATCGAAGGCGATGCAACGGAGCAGTTCTGCAATGGCGGGACTTTTTCCGCCCAGCAGTTCCATTCCCAAGGTTGTTTTGATATCGCGAAAGCACACTTCGATTTGCCAGCGCCACAGGTATAACCGGGCCATCTCTTCGGCAGGGGCCTCCATGAGGGTCGTCAACAGAGTGACCTCATGGGTGCGAAACCCGGGCCGTGAGAGCTGCACACGCACTTGGCGCACCTGCAGCGATCCAGGCAGAGCTTCCCATTGCGAATCGCTGCAGCTATCCGGACGGTTCCGGGGCCGGGTCAGTATCTCAACGACTTCCTCCTGGTTTGCTTTGAGGGATGCAACTGGGCAAGGTTGGCATAGGAATCATAAGCGCGGTCGCCCACCAGCACGTCCCCTTCCGTCACATGTGGCAAAACCGCCGTTTTGAAGAGGCCGCACTCGTTTACTTTCCAAGGACTCCTATCCCAGCCAAGCAGCGCCGCGGAGCCCAAATCAAAGACACCGACCAGTTGCATCACG
>JAAAOD010000159.1 GCA_009908535.1 Verrucomicrobiota bacterium | reverse complement strand
CGTCGAGCGCGGTCAGGGCGGCCCGCTCCACTCCGGCGCTCGAAAGGTGGATGACGAAATCCCATACCGACCATCCGATCAGGATGAAAGCGCCTGCGCCAAGCAGGATGGCCACACACCAGTAAAGAATGCGCTCTCCGTGCCGCAGAAGATGGATTCCGGTATCCCCCGCCCCTTCCGGTGGATCCGTTTTTGCCATATTTTCACGGTACAGAAAGATCCGGTGCCGTAAACCCACGGACCCGAATAACGGGGAGAGGAAATTTTCACCGTCCCAAAAGCCTTCCCCGCGTGCTCAGGATCCGAATACGAGCGGGAGGCCCGCTTCGAAGCCTCTCCAGTGACCGGCCCAGTCGTCGCAATAGAGGCCGTGGAAAGGCCGGCCTTGGATACAAGGTCACGTCGTCGACCGGTTTCCAGCCGTTGACGTTATACCCCGTTTTCACGGCACTGGGGAAGCGTTCGACAAGGGCGTCGCCTTGTACGGTGATCGGGGTCGAGGTGATGAGCACTTCCACGACATCGGCGGCTTCTGCGTTGACGCCCCTCCCTTCGCCTGCCTGTTTCATAATTATGAATCCGCGCGGACGATCCGCCCTTTGGGCGATGGGAATGGTGGTGATGGCGATCACGGGCCTGTGGGGCCAGGAAGTGGTGGACGATCCGGCGCCGGATGTACGGAACGCGCGAGCCTTTATCTGGATACGGGATTTCGCGGAGCTGCCGCGGAGCGAAAGCGGGGCGCGGGTGAACCGGATCAACCAGGTGGAGCCTTTTTCGCGGGCGAACGGCTGGCTCGGGGTGAACGACCTGAACGGGCCTTTTCACATGGTAAACTACCAGGGAACGGCGCACGAGTATGTCGATTTACGGGACGTCTTCCCGGACCTGCGGACCTCGCCCGGTGCGGGGACGGGGTTCACTTCCTTTGCGGCCCATCCCGATTTCGACCGCAACGGAAAATTCTACACCGCCCACACCGAGGCGCCGGACAGCGGGACGCCGACCCTGCCCCTGCCGGAACCGGGCAGCGAGGAACTGCAGGGCGTGGTCACGGAGTGGATCGCGGACGACCCCGCCGGGGAGGTTTTTGCGGGCACGCGCCGCGAGCTCCTGCGTATCGACATCACGGGCACCATCCACGGTTTGCAGGAGATTGCCTTTCGCCGGGGTATCGAAGAGTCGCATCCGGATTACGGCCTGCTCTACATTTGCAGCGGAGAGGGCCAGATCCTGCAGTATGGCCCGCTGGCCAACACCGGGACGCCCTTCAGCCCACTGGGAACCATCCTGCGCATCGACCCGGAAGGAACGAGCGGGCCCGGCAGCGCCTACGGCATCCCGCCCGACAATCCGTATGCGGACGGAAGCCGCGGCCTCCCGGAGGTCTGGGCCTATGGTTCCGCAATCCCCATCGTATTGCATGGGACAATACAAACGACCACCTGCTGCTCACGGATATCGGGGAACGGCAGGTGGAGGAGCTGAACCTCATCGAAGCCGGCCGTCACTACGGCTGGCCGGTGCGGGAAGGTCCATATCTGTTCGATCCCGACGGCAACACGGACGTCGTTTATGAACTCCCTCCGGACGACGAAGGGTACACCTATCCGGTGGCGATGTACGACCACGAGGAAGGCTTCGCCATCGCCGGGGGCTTTGTTTACCGCAACGCGCGCATTGCGGAGCTCGAGGGCATGTTCCTTGCCTCCGATATCCGCAGCGGCGACCTCTTCATGGTCCCGGCGGACGCGTTGGAGCAGGGAGAGGTTACGCCCTTCCGGCACTGGTTCATGCGCGATGAAAACGGCTTGGTGGACCCGTACGCGATGGTGGGCGGACGCTCGCGGACGGATCTCCGCATCGGCACCGACCACTTCGGCGAGATCTATGTCCTCACCAAGCAGGACGGTCGCGTGCGGAAACTGATCAGCCCGGACGAACCGCGGACGGGCTACGGCCTCTTCGAAGGGTATCCGTGGACGGAAAACTGGATCGATGCCGCCGGCTTCCTCGGCTGGTCCTATGTCGCCCATTATCCATGGGTTTACCTGCAACGGCTCGGGAAGTTCATCCACGCCGCTCCCGCGCAGGAGCCGGGGGGCTGGGTCTTTGTACCACGGTAAAGACGGGGGCTTTACAACTTCCCGTTAACCGAGGCGGGATTCCCAGGAGCCGCCTTCTCCGGGTTGTCTCGATTTCTCGTCTAGTTTCTCTTCTATTTGCTCGAGGTAAAACTCGGCCTGCGGATGATCCAGATTATAGGCGCGCTCAAGATACTCGTAAGCGGTCTCGAAATCCAACGGAGCCTTTTCCTTTTCCAGCGTCATCCGCGCCAGCCGGACCATGGCCTCCGCTGAATTGAGGCGGACGGCCTCCTTGAGGTGGCGGATACCCCTCTTCCGATCAACCGGATTGCCGTCCGGATTCATGTAGTGATCTGCCAGATACAGGTTGGCATTGACCGAACCGGACCGGGCTGCCAGCTTCATGAATTCCATTCCGGGCAAAGCTTCCTCTGAGGAAAGGATCCGGTCAGCCGCCCAGTAGTAGGCCTCCGGATGGCCTTCTTTGACGGCGTGACTGTAGTGATATTCTGCCCAGGACGGGTCCGCCGCGTAATAAAGACCCTCGTCATACATCTGGCCCAACCGGTAGTGGGCATGGCCTTTTATGAGCTCAAAATCAGGAGCCCACCCTAAGGTCACGTCTTTGAAAAAAGACGCCGCAGAACGGTAGGATTCCATGGCCATGAACTGGTCGCCCATCTCCCTGCCGAACTGGTAATACCCCATATCGGTCAGAATGGCGGCCCAACGCAGGGCAACCCGGGGATTTCTGAATTCGGAATGACCAGCATTGTACTCCCCGAGGAGCTGAAGCAGGACCTTCTGCCGCAACTCATCATGAGTGGCGTCGGAATAACCGCATTTCCTGAAATGCAGCTCCGCCTGCTGCGGGTTAACCGGTCGACCGATGCCCTCTTCATGTATCTTTCCGAGATAATAATGGGCATCGCCGTCCTCGAACTCAACGGCTTCTTCGAAAAGCCCGTAGGCCCGTTCCGGATCCGCCGGAAAAACCTCTCCTTCAAGATGCATCAGCCCGAGGATTCTTTTGCCGGATCCCTGATGGTTATCGGAAAGGGTCGCGGCGATTTCCTCCATCCGGGAGACCGAGCGGCGCTCACCCTCCGGATCATTCCGGTAGTAGTTTGATTTCAGGAGGGTGTAGTGCTCGCGGGCCAACCGGTCGAGGGCCGCAAAGTGCCTCGGTTCAATCTGCACCGCCTGTTCCAGCCATTCCATCCGCTCAAAGATTCCATTTTCGGGATTCTCTTCTTCGGACAATCTTGCGAGCTGGTAAAAAGCGTCCGCGTTCCACAGATCAGCCGCTTGCCGAAGGAGTCTGCGAACTTCCGCCAAGTCGGGGCTCTCGTTCCCTTTTTCCCGAAGGGCCTGGAAAATGATCGCGTCACTCTGCCCCCGCGCCGCCGCTTCTTCCAGTAAGGACCTTGCCTTTCTTGCGTTGGCGCGCACGCCGATCCCCAGGAAATAGCGCACGCTTTGAGCGTGCTTGGCATCGGGATTGCCAGCCTTTGCCAATTCGGCATCCGTCTCGATCAGCTCCTCAAAGGTGAGGAACCCCTCCAACTCGTTTCCCTTGAGAAGGTGGCGGGGAACCCCCGAGAAATCCGTCAATTGCTCAAGGATTTCATGGGCCCGGTTCTTTTCAGAGGGACCGCCAATGCCCCTGATCATGGCATGCGCGAGATTGATTCCGGCAAGACCCAGGTAACCTTCCTCCCAGGATTCCGCCAGAAACCGACGGCCTTTGATCGGATCGTGCGGAGATGCTGTATCGAGAAAGATCATCCCCAGATGATATTCCGCAACCCCGTCTTTCGCGACGGCGGCCTTCTCCAGCCAGCGTACAGCCTCCGCAGGGTCATGAAACGCCTCCTCTTCGTCCAGATACAGGGCGATACCGATATCGAGTCGCAGGGATTCATACATTTCGGCCACTGCAGCTTTTCCCTCTTCTTTGGCCTCAAGAAGATCCAGCTGGTTGAGTTGGTCCGCCTGGTACATCGTATTGGCGAAGGCATTCACCGATCGTTTGCCCATTTTCCTGAAGGTGCGGAGATAGCGGTCGGCCTCTTCAATATTTCGCTCCGTACCCTTCCCCAGGGCATACCCGAGGGCCGCATTCACAACAGCAGATTGAATTCCCGCAAAGCCCTCGTTCTCGATGTCCGAGGCGAGGCGGAACCACCGCAGGGCCGCCGTTTCATCCTCATCCTCCTCCCGCGCGATAAATCCGAGCAGAGTCCGGGCGAAATTCCTCGTCAGATCAGCCGGCTCCGGCTTTTCTTCGCTCAGCGTGGCCTGCCCCCGGGAGAAGGGATCCTCGAACCGGGCGTCTTCCGGTAGTCGCTCGTAAAGGTCCGCCCGAGGTCCGCTTTTATAATAGTCCGCATCCGGGTCCGCTGCCTTTAAGGCCCATTCGCGGGCCTTTTTCGGGCTCCGCCAGCAGCCTGTTCCGGTGAGATAGGTGTTGGCCAGATTTACCATCGCAAAAAAGCTGCCGGCTTCCGCTCCCTGCCGGAAAGCGAGATGCGCGCGGCGGTTGCTCTGACGAAAGCCCTGGTAACCGTTCAGATAATAAAGGCCAACCTGGTTATGAGCCTCCGCGAAACCGGCTTCGGCCGACTCCTTCAGCAGGTCGGCGGCTTCTTCCGTATACTCCTCCCCAAGCCCGGAGTAGAGAACCGCCAACCAGTAGGTTTCCTCTCCAGGTTGCGTGTACACGTAGTCAGCACCCCCGGATGAGGTTTCCGGCTGGCCCAGCAGGGTGCCACAGAAGAGCGGGAGCAAAGTCAAGCAGTGAGTAATTTTCTTAATCTCAGCCATTATTTTCATAAGCAAAACTTTTAGGTTGATCCAGCAATCCACCTCTTTATGGGTCAAACGAAATCCAAATTCTTTTACATGAATTTTCACCCATCCCCGAAGAGCTTGGCCTCCTTCCCCACCGCCCATACGGGCTTTGGCACCCTCTTTCTTGTTCTCCTCGCCGGCTGTGCCTTACCCCCGGCCGACTGGCGGACAATCATGACGGAACGGACCGAACTGTCCCGCCTCGAACGTGAACCCCTGCCCTTCACGCTGTCCTATGCAGAGGGCACCGTCGAGGTTGCCCGCGTGTTAATCCCGATCCCCGACGACGGTTCGACCACGGATGCGCAACGGATCGCGGCTTACCGGCAACCGGTGACGCCGGAGGGATTCCGGGAAGAATGGCGCTTTCTCCATGACGGCTTCCTTCTCGACTGGAAAGGCGAAACCTGGCCTCCGGCGGGAACGGCCGGATTGGGGGATGTCGTCATTTCGCCCCTCCCCGATTGGTTACGGACCAGCCTCGATGACGAAACCCTCGGGTTGTACGAGGCGGCCCTCGACGGCGACGCGCTCGCGGCGGCCAGATTCGCCCAGGCCTTGCGCTCGTATTCATGGGATCACTACCCGCATCCGGAACCCCTCGCGGTGGCCTTTGAGGAAATGGCCCGCCAATCGGGTTGGGAGGACCCGGTCGACCCCGTTTACGCCAGAAATCTGAAGACCCTGACCACCCGGATCGTCTCCGAGGATAAACTGGAGAACGCCCACGAAGAGGTGCAGAAGGCCATCGAGCGGATGGGTTCCGATCCCCGCCTCCTGCAGGCCCTCGCCCTCGCCGAAGCCCGCCTGGGCAACTGGAGCAAAGCGGCGAAGGCGATGGAAGAAGCAATCGCCAAACTCGATCCCTCTCCCCGCTCACAGAAGTGGAAAAAAGAATGGCAGGAACAGCTCCATTATCTCCGCCGCCAATCCGTTCCGGAGTGGCTTTATCTTTAAGGGTTGATTCTCAAAAACCGGTTTTGCAGTTTACCTAAGTGACCAAACGAGCGCATCTGCCGCACGCGGGGCGGGGAGGGAAAGGCAATCTAACCAAGTTATTGAATGAATAGGAACAACCTGCGTGCGATCTACTGGATCGAAACCGGAACCGATCCCGAGAAAGCGGCCGCTGTCATGGCCGGCGAGCAAAGCAGCGGAACCTTTGTCAAAGTCGAGGCGGAGTCGGAAGAACTGGTCCGCGCGCACGGCGCCGAAGTGGTCTCTGTCCGACCGACGGGTGAACAGCAGCAGCCTTCCCTTCCGGGAGCGGCCCCGGCAAAGGACGGGCTCTACCGGCAGGCGATTGTGGAGATTGATTTTCCCGTGGCCAACATAGGCCATTCCCTGCCCGCCCTTCAGACGATGCTGGCGGGCAACCTCTTTGAATTGCGCCCGTTTTCGGGATTACGGCTGCTTGATTTCCAACTGCCACCGGAATTCATCGATGCCTGCCCCGGGCCCCGTTTCGGCATTGAGGGAACCCGCCACCTCGCAGGGGTGGAAAACGGTCCCCTTCTCGGGACGATTATCAAGCCCAGTGTCGGCCTGAGCCCGGAAGAAACCGCCGACCGTTCAGGATCGCATCACCCGTGTGCTGCCCGCCATTGCCGAGAACGATCGGCGCGCAAGCGGCCGCACCCTGTACGCCGTCAACATATCTGATCTCCCGGACGAGATGAAACGACACCATGACGTCGTCAAAGCCGCTGGAGGCAATTGTATCATGGTCAACCTGATATCCGTCGGACTGGCGGGGATCCTCGCCTTGCGACAACACAGCGAACTGCCCATCCACGGCCACCGGAACGGCTGGGGCGCCCTTTCCCGTTGTCCGGCCCTCGGGTTTTCCTATCCTGCATGGCAGAAGTTCTGGAAACTGGCCGGGGTGGATCACCTGCATGTCAACGGTCTCCGCAACAAGTTCTGCGAAACCGATGACAGTGTCCTCGCCTCCGCCCGGGCCGTCCAGCAGACGGAAGGCAGCTGCCGGGGGGCGATGCCGGTCTTCAGTTCCGGCCAATGGGTGGACCAAGTGGAAGACACTTACCTGCGGATGGAAAATGCCGATTTGCTTTATGTCTGCGGAGGTGGCATCTGGGCCCATCCGGGGGGTCCGGAGGCTGGGGTCACCGCCCTTAGAGCCGCATGGAAAGGGGTCATGCAAGGGCAATCCCTCGCCGACCTGCGCGCAAGCGTAGCGGAAATTGATGACGCCTACACCACCTTCACCGGGAAGTCCTGACATGCCCGGCGACCCCCACTACGGCTTTTACGGAGACGACTTCACCGGATCGACGGATGCCCTTGAGGTCCTCGCCCGGGCCGGTCTGCGGACTCTCCTCTTTCTGGATATCCCCGATGAGGAGGGGATGGCTTTAATGAAAGACTACGAAGCCGTCGGGATCGCGGGGAAGACCCGTTCCCTCGGACGAGAAGCGATCATGGACGAGACGGAGCGCGTGTTCTCCTGGTTCAGCCGGCTGGACCTCGCGTGCTTTCACTACAAAGTCTGCTCCACCTTCGATTCCTCACCGCAGCACGGCAATATCGGTGTGGCCGTGGAACAGGGACAACGGATCTTCCGGAATCCATGGGTGCCGCTCCTGATCGGATATCCCGCCCTGCAGCGCTGGGTCGCCTTTTCCCAGTTGTTTGCCCGGGACCTTGAGGGCATCAGCCGGCTGGACAGGCATTCCACCATGTCCCGCCATCCCGTCACGCCGATGGATGAAGCCGACATCCGCAGGCACCTGGAAAAGCAGACCGCGCAGCGGATTACCGACTTCAACCTCGTCGACCTCCGGGCCGATCCGGCCGGAAGAATGGCAAGGATGCGGGAGATTGTTGCCGGGTCGCCATCCGGTATTCTTGTTTTCGATACAGTGGACGAAGAGGACCTTCGCCGTAGCGGGGAAATCCTGCGGGAAATGCTTTCCCGTTTCGGTCCCTTCACGGTCGGATCAAGCGCGGTCGAGGCGGCATGGGTGGCCTCGCGTCCGCCCTTTGTCGATCCTGACGGCCCGGCCGGAGGACTGGAACGGGTGGAGCAACTCCTCGTCATGTCGGGCAGTGCCTCCCCGAAAACAGCAAGGCAGATCGCCCATGCCCGTGAAAAGGGATGGTCGGTTCTCCCTCTCGAGCCATGGCGCTGGTTCGAGGAAGGCGAGGAGTCTGCCCTCCTTGAACCGGTTGTCGATCAGGCGCTCGCTGAACTGGATCGCGGACGCAATGTGGTCATGTGTTCCTGCGAAGGTCCGGAGGATCCTGCCATTCGGCGCACCCGGGAGGCCGCCGCAAGGACCGGTTGGAGGGACCCGCTGCATCGGATCGGCAAGCTGCAGGGAAAAGCCCTCCGCAGGATTCTCGATGAAAATCCGCTCCCGAGGGTCTGCGTGGCGGGAGGCGATACCTCGGGTTACGTGGCCGGGGCCCTGCATATTCTCGGGCTGGAATACGCCGCCTCCATTGATCCGGGCGGACCTGTCTGCCGGGCTCGCTCCCGGGCTTTCCCTCAACTGCAAATCTGCCTGAAAGGCGGTCAGGTCGGCTCGGACGCCTACTTTGAATCTGTCCGTGCGGGCAGGAAAATCGATCCGTGAACCCTTTATGAGATCGTCCGTCGGCAAGGTCGCTCAGCAGCTGATTTTCCTCAGCCATCCCTGCCATCCAATTCATCTCAACGAGGAGGATGTCCTCGGCCTTGGCGATAAACTCGCCGGAGGCGAGCTGGTAGATCTGCTGGCGGTTGATGGAGACGTTGGGGGCGAAGTCGAAGCCGTCGATCCTCCGTCACCTGGCGGTCATGGCCTGACAGGCAATGCATCAATACCGAATGTTCCTGTTTGTCGATGCGTGGGAGGTGGACGCAACGGTCACTCCTATCCTGATGCTAAAAACTCAGGAACACCTATGTCTATTCCGTCGGCGGATACCGGTTCGCCGATTTCATCCGGATCGGTCTGCCCCTGAACCTGCTTTATCCCACGGGCACCGTTGTCCTTGCTCCCCTTCTCTGGTCCTTCTGAGGGAACATGCCGGAACTCGCCGAGGTTGAATTCTACCGCAAGCAATGGTCCCCCGCCTTGGGTGAGGTCATCGAAAAGGTCCTTGTCCATCCGGAGGCCCATGTTTTCGGGAATGCGACACGACCCAGCTCCTGCACGACCTTCCGGACAGCCGTCTCCTGTCTTCCCACGCCCACGGAAAACAAATGGATTCGCTTTTTCCGGCGGAGGCTTCCTCGGCATTCACCTGGGTATGGCGGGGAAACTCCTGACCGCGGATCCGGCCATCGTGCCCGGGAAACATGAGTACCTCGTTCTGGTGACAAGCACCACCGCTCTCGTTTTCAACGACTATCGCATGTTCGGTAAGGTGACCTGCGAATCGCTTCCGGAAAAGGGCCGGCCCGGCTCCATCCGCCTTCCCGCCTGGTGGCGTACGCTCCCTCCCCAGCCCCATGAAGAAGCCTCCAACCGGACCCGTTTCCGCGAACTCCTTCACCGCGGCCCACGCCGTCCGCTTAAGGCATTGATTCTCGACCAGGACAAATTCCCCGGGATCGGCAACTGGATGGCCGAGGAAATCCTCTGACGTGCTCGTTATCCATCCAGCAACTAAAGCCATGGATCTTACCGCCCGGAGGCGTTCCCGCCTCTTCGATGAACTCAAATCGGTCTGCGCGGACGCCTTGCGGGCCATCGGCACCGACTGGGGCACACCTCCCGAGGACTGGCTCTTCACACACCGCTGGCGCGACGGGGGAACCTGTCCGGCCGCCGGGAAGCCCCTCCGCTGAGAGACCATCGGCGGGCGAACAACCTGCTATTGCCCCGCGATCCAGCGGGCGAGGCGGCATAAAAGACCCGGCTGAGGGAAACCGCTTTCGATTGGCCGACCCTTTGCGCGGAGAAAGGGAATAAAAACGCCCGCCCCGCGATAGCGGAGCGGGCGCTGAAATGCTCGGAGGCGTATCCGGTCAGTACTGGTTGGTCGCTTCCGTTTCGCGAACCGGACGCTGGATCTGATCGCTTTCGATTTCAACCGAGAAGCGGATGTCACCGGCGGCCAGTGCTTCCACGACAACCTCCCAGACGGCCTTGTCTCCCGGTGCGATGGCGGCCACGGGGCGCATCGTGATGCGCTGCCCGGAAGCGCTTGCAGAGGATGACCCCGAGGAGCTGACATAGCGCTGTTCATCCTCGAGGGTGGCAACGACCTGGACGTTGGTGGCCGGGGCGGTGCCTTGGTTGGTGACAACGATCTGATAGGTCTGGTTAGCACCGACTTCGATCGGGTCTTCAAGGTCGATCACCTCAAGAAGGATGGCCGGTATACCGGTGAGCTCGGTCCGGCAAGTGGAGCTGACCGGATCCGCACAATCGCCCTCGGCAGTGGAGGTGAAGGTCAGCATGCTGGGGATGGATCCGGTAAAGGTCGCGCACAGTTCGAGGTTGCCGCCTGGAGCGAGCGAACCGACGTTCCAAACTACTTCGTTCCCGACAAGGGTTCCACCGCCGGTGGCACCCTGAAAACTGGCTCCCGCGGGAACGGCCATGGAAACCACCGTCATGTTGCTCGGGGCGTCACCGGAATTCTCTACCTGCAGGCACACATTGACCGGTCGGCCGATGAAGCGCTCCGCCGGGGAATCACAACTGATAACCAATTCCGGCGCGGCAAGCATGGTTGTGTCCATGTCCTGGGCCCTCACGCCCTGGGCGGAAGTCGCTTCCGGGCTCACCTCGAAGCTTCCTGTGCGGGCCGCCTTGAGATCGACGTCGAAGCTCTCGCTCTGTCCGGGGTCAAGGGTGCCGACCGGGATGCTGATTGTGCTGAGGCCGTCAAGCGTGGTCAGGCCGCTCGGGAGAGACTCGGAAATGGTCACGTCCGTGAGGCGGCTGCTTCCGGTATTGCGCACCGTAATGGTGGAGGGAATGGGATCACAGAGGATGCCCTGTGGCATCAGGTCGAGGACAAGCTCAAGGTCCGCACGAACTACGCGGATCTGTTCACAGTGTACCGGCACGAAGGTAACCCTCGAGCAGATTTCAGCGAAGCCTTCCTCCGGCGAAGAGGCGCGGAGAATGACATTGCGCGTCGCTCCAGGAGGCATGTCGCCGAGAAGCCAGGTGGCGGTGTTACCGTCCATGGCGTCGGCGGCCGGGGCGGAATCGCTCAAATTGAAATTGCCGCCCACGACATCCTCAAGGACCACGTCGCCAAGGGTGACATCGGTTAGGTTTCGCAGGGTGTACTCCACACGGTAGGGAGCACCGACCATGACTTCCTGCGGAACCACTTTTTCCAGCAGGAGGGAGCTGGAGGAAAGGATGCCGGTGGGATAAGCCGTCGAACCCTTGACGTAAAGAATACCGTCGCGTTCGAAAGTGGTGTACGCCGGGCCGTAGCCCGAATCGCTAAATTCTGAAGTTCGGGTGGGCGCCGGCTCGGAAGCGGGCTCCGGCTCGGAAGCCGAGTCCGTTGTCGCGGTCTGGGTAGCGCAACCGGAGAGCAGCAGAACAGCCAGTGCGGAAGCCGCAGCTCCCAATTTAAACAGCTTAACCTTCATGATGTTTGAATTCCTGTAGTTTGGATTTTGGATTCCGAGAAAAAGTATAAATACCCAAAAAGGATGATTTTAAAACTCGGTCAAGGGAAATGATGGAGGCCGGAGTCATAGGACGAACCCCTCAATTTGGCAACTCCTTTTACGCCTTTTTCCCGCTCCTCATCCGGCTCGGTGCCCCAGGTAAAGGGAGCCGGAGGGGTTAAAATTGACCACCCGGAAAACCTGCGGGGATTCCCTCGGGGGCGAACCCTTTTGCCTTACCATGAGACCGTTTGTCCTCGTCCTCAACGTTGTCCTCTGCCGGCTTACCGAAGCCTTCGCGGTGGAACCCTTCAGGTGTCAAGGGACACGAAGTTTTACGCAGTTAGTGGACGCGAAGTTTTACGCACCGGAGTCAGGGGCGGTTGATAGGGTTTGTGGTTGTTTAGCGTAGGATTTGGAAGAGGGAGGCCCGCGCCGGTGAGCCACACCGCCACCGCGGTGGGGCAGGTCTGGGTCTGGGACATCACTTGGTTGCCCACCACCGTGGTGGGCCTCTTCTTCAAGTTGTAC
>JAAAOD010000027.1 GCA_009908535.1 Verrucomicrobiota bacterium | reverse complement strand
CGCGGAAGCGCTGGCGAAGAACAACGAACAGTTTCTGTCCCTTGCCAAGCAGGTTTTCGGGCGTCTGCAGGAGGGAGCGAAGGGGGATCTGGAAAAGCGCCAGCAGGCCATCAGCGAACTGGTCGAACCCGTCCGGAAGTCCCTTGAAAAAGTGGACGAGAAGATCCGGGCGGTGGAAAAGGACCGGGAAGGGGCGTACTCGGGGTTGAAGGAGCAGATCCGGCAACTGCTGGAAAGCCAGGGAAAGCTGCAGAGCGAGACGAACAATCTTGTTTTCGCGCTGCGCACCCCCAACGTCCGCGGCCGCTGGGGGGAAGTGCAACTGGAGCGGACGGTGGAGTTCGCCGGCATGACGGAGTTCGTCGATTTTGTGCAGCAGGAAAGCGGAGACGGGGAGAGCGGCCGGCAGCGGCCGGACCTGATCGTGCGCCTGCCCGGGGACAAGCGGATCATCGTCGATGCCAAGGCGCCGCTGGATGCCTATTTGAAGGCACTGGAGGCGGGCGATGACGGGAAGGAAGGGAAGCGGCAGATCGAGCGGCACGCCCGGCAGATCCGTGAGCACATTAAAGCCTTGTCGGGCAAGCAGTACTGGCGGCAGTTCACCCCGGCCCCGGAATTCGTGGTTCTCTTCCTTCCCGGAGAGGCCTTTTTCAGTGCGGCCCTGGAGGCGGATCCCGGACTGATCGAGTACGGTGCGGACGCGAATGTATTGCTGGCCACCCCGACGACGCTGATCGCCCTGCTGAAAGCGGCGGCCTACGGCTGGCGCCAGGAAGCGATCGCGGTGGAGGCGCGCGAGATCAGTCGCCTCGGGCGGGAGTTGTACGAACGGATCGGGACGCAGACGGAGCACTTCACCGATGTCGGCAAAGCGCTGAAACGGGCCGTCGACAGCTACAATAAAAGCCTTTCCTCCCTTGAAAGCCGGGTTCTGGTGACGGCGCGTAAATTCGACTCCCTTGCCGTCGACAGCAAAAAGAAACTACCGGATTCGCTCGACCCGGTAGAGGTGCAACCGCGACAAACGGGAAACGAGGAATAAGCTGCCATGGACCTGATCTCCGCGACCATTCTCCTCGTTATCGTGACCGATCCCCTCGGGAATCTGCCCATCGTCATGGCCTGTCTCGAGGGGACGAAGCGGCCGTTCCGGTTTATCGTGCGGGAGGTGATCCTCGCGACGGTGGTATTGATCGTGGCGCTCTTTTTCGGACCGGCGGTGCTGCGGTTGCTTCACCTCTCGCAGGAGGCCCTGCAACTGGCCGGCGGCATCGTCCTTTTTCTCATTGCGGTGAAACTGATTTTTCCCACCGACACGAGCTGGATGGGGGTCAAGCAGGGGGAGGAACCGATTCTGTTTCCGCTGGCGGTGCCCCTGGTGGCGGGGCCTTCCGCGGTGGCCACCGTCATGTTGTTCGCGGCGCAGCACCCGGGGCGAATGCAAATCTGGGTGGTGGCGATTTTTATTTCCATGGCCATCAGTCTGGTCGCTTTTCTATTCGCCCCCGTCGTCCACAAGATTGTCGGGCACCGCGGCTTGTCGGCTTTCCAGCGCTTGATGGGGATGCTCTTGATCGTCATTTCCGTGGAAATGCTGATCACGGGCATCAAGGATGTCTTTCTGCTGCCAACGGGGGGAGGGTGACCCGATGTGCGGACGCTACAGCTTGTCAACCGGCCACGAGGCCCTCAGCCGGGCCTTTCTCGCCGAGTTCGCCGAAGAGTTGCAGGCGTCGTGGCAATTCCGCTACAACATCGCCCCCGGCGGCGGCATCACCGCCATCCTCGAGGATCGCGACAAGCAGCGCCGCCGCGCGGAAATCCTCCACTGGGGGCTCGTGCCCGCATGGGCCGACGATCCGAATATTGGCTACAAGCTGATCAACGCGCGTTCCGAGACCGTGGCGACGAAGCCCTCCTTCCGGAATCCCTTCCGCTACCGGCGCTGTCTTGTTCCGGCGAGCGGATTCTACGAATGGGACCGGCAACGGAAACCCCGCCAACCCTACTATTTCCATCCCCGCGAAGGCGACTTCGTTGCCTTCGCCGGGGTCTGGGAACACTGGCAGCATCCCGACGGCTCGGAAATCTTCTCCGTGGCCGTTCTCACCACGGAGGCGGACGAGGTCATGGCGCCCATTCACCACCGCATGCCGGTGATTCTTCCGGCCGCTGCCTGGGACCGCTGGCTTGATACGGAGAACGTGAAACCGGAAATGCGCGTCTTCCTCAAAGCACATACCGAGGCGCCGCAGCTCGCCCGCCATCCGGTTACCACCGCCGTCAACAAGGCCAGCGCGGAGGGACCGGAGCTGATCAAGCCGGTGGACTCCGGGGAGGAGGCTTCGCCGCCGGAAAAGAAAAGGAATCAAATGGAGCTCTTTTGAATTCGGCTTGAAAGCTCGGGAAGGCCGGAGGACCTTACGGGCATGGACGGGTGCGAAAACGAAACGATGGCATTAACCGGCGAAGAGGCGCGGGTGCTGGGATGCCTCCTGGAAAAAGCAGCCACGACCCCGGATGCTTATCCCCTGACCTTGAACAGCCTCGTCGCCGCCTGTAACCAGAAATCGAACCGCGATCCGGTTGTCGACTACGATGAGGAGACGGTGGCGGAGGCGATCGAGGGATTGCGGTCCAAACACCTCGTCTTTCGCTGGGATGGCGCGGGTGCGCGCGTGCCGAAATACAAGCACCATGTCGATGAGCGCCTCGGACTGGATTCCGCGGGGAAAGCGCTTCTCGCCGTTCTGCTTCTCCGGGGCGCGCAGACCCTCGGCCAGTTGCGTACGCGAACGGAGAGGATGCACGTGTTCCGGGACGTCGCGGCGGTCCAGCAGGAGCTTGACGAGCTGGCGGAGGAAACGGACCCGCCTTTGTGGGAAAAGATCCCGCCCGCGCAGGGCCGAAAGGAGGCGCGTTACCGCCATTTGCTCTGCGGAAGTCCTGTGCACGAGGAAACCGCTGCTCCGCCTGCTCCGGTCGAGTCGGCCATGGCCACGGTGCAGGCGCGCAACGAGCGCATCGAGCGGTTGGAAAGCCGGGTTGAGGAACTGCAGGCCGAACTGGCCGACCTGAAGGCCGCCTTCGAGGACTTCCGGAAACAGTTCGAATAATACCCTTTCAAAATAGGTTTGGCTAAGTACGATTTTTTCTCACGGCGGCACGGCGATCACTGTGCAAAGTTTAATTGTGACGCCGTGGTCGCCGTGCCGCCGTGAGAGCAGTTCATCATTTATGCAATTCTATTTAAAAGTGGTATAAGGCCGGAACGCCTTTCTTCGGAGAATTATACCGTTTCCAAATAGAAGTCTCCGGACGTTGCTCCCGGCCAACGGTCCGCCAGGCGAAGGCCGAAGACTTTTGAACAATCAGCCCCTTCCCGCTTGACGAAGACACAGTTGCTCACGACTTCGGCCACCTCTACCGTATCCCTCCACTCACTCCGCGTCGGGTGGGACTTAAGAAAATTCAAATCGAGAAGGTATTACGGTTCGGAACCGGATGATCGTATTTGATTGGCCATTACGCGATTCAGTTCCCTCCATGCCTCGAACGGGATGCCCTCGGGCCGGCTGGTCCGCGAAGCGCCGAATTCCGGCAGGCGGTCCAGCCAATCCTGTAAAGAAGCTTCCTTCGCCAGCAGGCTGCCGATCTGTTTGCGCCGTTGCGTGAAGAGGCGGCGGATAAGATCGCGGGCTGCGGGGTGGAAGAGGACCGGTTCCGGGCGGCGGCGCAGATGCAGCAGAATGGAATCGACGCCCGGGACCGGATAAAAGCAGGAGCGGGCGACGTTGTGCACGCCCGCTTTTTCGTAAGCGGCGGCCACGAAAATAGAGATCGCCCCGTAGGTTTTGCCGCCCGGTTGCGCGGTGATGCGGTCGGCCGCCTCCTTCTGCATCATGAGGACCATCTGCGACGGCAACGGCGGCTGCAGAACCGCTTCCAGCCATGGCGTCGTGATGGCATACGGAAGATTAGCCACCACCTTGAAGCTTTCGGTCCGGTGGGGCAGGCCTGCCCTTGGATGCCTGACCGCGTCGCCCTCGAAAAGGTGGAGGCGGTGCCTGCATTCGGGTTCGAGGTGTTCGCGCAAAAACGCGCACAGGACCGGATCGACCTCGACGGCATGGACAAGGCAGCCCGCCTTCAGCAGGGCCTGCGTCAGCGTGCCGAGGCCGGGTCCGATTTCGACGACGGTCTCCCCTTCATCGATTTCCGCCAGCCGCAGGGATTTGCGGACGATGTTGCCGTCGATGAGGAAATTCTGTCCGAGGCGCTTGCGCGGATGATGCCCCAGCGAAGCGAGGAGAGCCCGGGTCTGCGAAGGGGAAAGCGCCATGGGGAGAGGGAACGGAGACCGGCGGAGGGATCAGGCTTCGTGGGCGGCCTCGATGAAGGGCTCCGGATCCTTCATCTTCATGAGGGCCTCCCCAACAAGGACGGCGTCGGCTCCGGCCGCACGCGCGCGCCGGGCGTCTTCCGTCGTCAAGATGCCGCTCTCGGACACGGTGGTCAGGTGTTCCGGCAGCTGCGGCAGGATGCGTTCGGTCACCGCGAGGTCGGTGGTGAAGCGGGTCAGGTCGCGGTTGTTCACGCCGAGGATGCGGGCGCCGCCATCGAGGGCGCGCTCGACTTCGGCCTCCTCATGGACTTCGAACAGCGCGTCGAGCCCGGCGAGGTTGGCGGCCTCGAAAAGCGCGGCCATTTCGCCCTCGGCAAGGGCGCGGACAATGAGAAGAATGCAGCTGGCGCCCGCTTCCGCGGCCTCGAGGATCTGCAGGCGGTCGACAAAGAAATCCTTCCGCAGGGTCGGGCGCGCGTCGGCGCGGTTGCCGAGGAGGTCGTTGACGTCCCACAGGTCGCGGATGGAGCCGCCGAAGTAGCGTTCATCGGTGAGGACGGAAAGAGCGTCCGCTCCGGCATTGTAATAGATGCGGGCCTGTTCGGCGGCGTCGCGCCCGGCGGCGATGGCCCCGGCGGAAGGGGACCTGCGTTTGATCTCGGCAATGACGGCCAGCCCTTCCTCGCGGCGGAGGGCTTTCTCAAAGCGGCGCGGATGGGCGCCGGGACGGAAGGACGCCAGCTCGTGGTCGCGCACGGGACGCGTGCGTTCGGCCAGTTCGCGCCGCTTTGCGGCCATGATTTCCGCTAACTTGTCCATAAGCGGCCACTTTTTGGCAATTTCCCATTGATGGCCATGCCGAAAAATCGGAAAAGATCCTCCGTGGATGCGTTGCAAGAACTCCGTGAGACGATGGCGCGCCTGCGGGCTCCCGACGGTTGCCCATGGGACCAGGAGCAGAATCACCAGACGCTCTGCAAGCCGCTGATCGATGAAACGGCGGAGCTTCTCGACACCATCGACCGCGGCGACATGGAACACATGCGCGAGGAACTGGGTGATGTCCTGCTGCAGGTGGTCTTTCACGCGCAGCTCGCCGCCGAGGCCGGGCATTTCAATTTCGACGATGTCGCCCGCGAGATTAACGAAAAGCTGGTCCGCCGGCATCCGCATGTTTTTGGCGACATGGACCTGCGCGACTGCGACGCGGTCCTGAAGCAGTGGGAGGAGATCAAGGCGGGCGAAAAGAAAAACGGTCCCGCGCGGAAGGGCAGATTCAAGCACCTGCCCCCGTCCCTGCCGGCGCTTTATTATTGTTCCGACACCCTGAAGCAAATTGAGAAGCAGGGGCTGGATCATTCCGATCTGCCCGACGCGGAAGGCGTGGACGCGCTTGCGGAGGAACTCGACGAGGAGGAAGCCGGCTCCCTGCTTCTGCAAATGGTATGGGCCTGCCGCCGGGCGGGGATCGACCCGGAATCGGCCCTCCGGAAAAAAACATCGCAACTGATCCGCGAAATTGAGCAAGGCACGCCAGTCTGAAGTCCGCCACATCCGGCTCGACGTCGCCCCGGTGCATGGAGACGACTTTGTCGCCCCCGTCCGCGTGGAACGGTCGCCGCGGCGGAAGCGGATCAGTCTGGAGATCTCTGAAGGCCCCCTCGTTGTCCTGAAACTTCCGCTACGCACTCCCGAGCGCCACGGATTCGCTTTCCTGCATGAAAACGCCGCATGGGTGCGCCGGGAAATGGAAAAGCAGGCCTCCGTTCCCTCCCTGTACGAGTACCTGACCGCCGCGCCTTTTCTGAGCATGGAGGGTCGGTCCTACCAGCTCTTTTTCGAGGAGGGAAGGGTTCCGGCGTTGCGGATCGATCCGGACGACCTCTCCCTCACCTTGCGGCTTTCCGAGGGCATGGAAAGGGAAGGGCAGATCGTCGCCTTGCTGCGCCGGTGTGCCGAACTAGCCCTGCCGGTCCGCGTCCTGCAGCTGGCGGCCCGCCATGAGGTGCGCGTGCATGGGGTGACGGTGCGCGACCAGAAGACGCGGTGGGGTTCCTGCAGCGAAAAGGGGTCGCTCTCCCTGAACTGGCGCCTGCTGCTGCTGCGCGAGGAACTGCAGGATCATGTTCTGCTCCATGAACTGGCCCACCTTCGCCATTTTGACCACTCCGCCGCCTTCCATGACAATCTCCGCCGCTGGGATCCCCGCTCGGATTTCAACCGGCAGGCGCTGCGCGAGGAGGGTGCCCTGCTGATGCAACTGGGACGCTCCGTCGGATGACCGCTCTCCGGCTCAGCTTTGACACCGGCGGGACCTTCACCGACGGCATCCTCGAAGGCCCGGAAGGCGAAATAACCCGGACCAAGGTTCTCTCCAGCGGACGCTTGCGCGGTCGTGTGGAAAAAGTGGATACAAACAGGCGGCTCTTTCTTTCCGAACCCCTGTTTCCCGCCCCGAGGCTCCTCGCGGGATGCGCGGTCCTTATCGCCGGGAAACCGGCGGGCACGATCGCGCGACTGGAGGGGCGCAGCCTCCTCCTCCGGAATGATTTTCCCTCCCAACCCGCCCCCGGCGAACTGATCGAAGTGGAGACCGGGATGGAGGCGCCGGTACTGGGCATGGTGAAGTTGCTTGGACGGCTTCCCGGATCCGGAGATGCTTTGCGGCTGCGCCTCGGCACGACCAAGGGAACCAACGCCCTCCTCGAAGGCAAAGGGGCAAAGGTGGCGATGTTCATCACGGCGGGTTTCGAAGACCTGCTGCGCATCGGCGACCAGAAGCGGCCGGATCTTTTCGCCCTCGATATCGAAGACCGCAAGCCGTTGTATCATCGCGTGTACGGGGTGCCCGGTCGCCTCGCTCCGGATGGGCGCGAACGGGAAGCCCTCGACCCCGAAAAACTCCGCGCGAAGGCCCGAACGGCGCTGGACGAAGGCTGTGAAGTGGCGGCGGTTTGCCTCCTCCACAGCTGGTGCACGCCCGTGCAGGAGCAAGCGACGGAAGAGGTCCTCCGGGCCGCCGGGTTCGGCCATGTCTTTCTTTCCCATGAGGTCAGTCCGCGCAGCAAGCTCCTCGACCGGGCGGAAACCGTCCTTGTCGACGCGCTGCTCGGGCCGGTTCTCGGCGATTACCTCGACCGGGTCCAGGAGGAGGCGGCCCATGCGGAACTTCGCGTAATGACGAGTGCCGGGGGTCTGGTCGCGCGCCAGCGTTTCCACGCCGTCGACAGCCTGATTTCCGGACCCGCCGGAGGGGTGATGGGGGCGGTAACCGCCGGCCGGCGTGCCGGATGGGAACGCATCCTCAGCCTCGACATGGGCGGGACCTCGACGGATGTCTCCCGGTGGGCCGGGCAGCGCAATCTCCGCGAAGGCCTCCGGGTGGGCGCCGCCCGCGTGCAGCGGCCGGCATTGCGTATCGAGACGGTCGCGGCGGGGGGCGGAAGTATCTGCATGTATTCACAAGGTCGCTACGACGTCGGCCCCGGAAGCGCGGGCGCCGATCCCGGTCCGGCCGCCTATGGTGCCGGGGGGCCGCTTTGCCTGAGCGATATCCATTTCTTTCTCGGACGGATGGACCCGGAAGGCTTTTCCATTCCCCTTGATGCGGACGCTCCCGCAAAGCGGCTGGAGGAAATGCTGCAGCAAAGCGGGGATGCGGATCCTTTCGTGGTCGCGGAGGGACTCCTGGCCATTGCCACCGAACGCATGGCTCAGGCGATCCGGCAGGTGACCCTGCGGGAGGGGGAGGATCCCGCCCGTTACGGGCTGGTCGTTTTCGGCGGCGCGGGCGGTCTCCATGCCTGCCGCCTTGCCGACCTCCTCGGCATCAGGGAAATCCTCTTCCCCGCCGAGGCGGGTTTGCTCAGCGCGCGGGGCATCCATGAAAGCGTGCCCGAGGCGGTGGAAGAGGAGGAAGTTCTGGAGAATCTCGATGATCTGCAGGAACCGTTGGCAGGGCGGCTTGCACGACTCGTGGAGAGGGCCGTCGAGCAGCTCTCGCGTGAGGACGTGGAGGAGGCCGAATGCGAGGTCCTCGAACAGACGGTCGCCCTGCGCCTGCGTGGTCAGGAGGCAACCATCGAGGTGGGTTATTCTACGGAAAAGGGCGTGGCGGATGCCTTCGGAAAGACGTATGAACGGCAATTTGGATACAGCCCGGCCGACGACCGCCTCGAAGTCGTCTCCCTGCGTGTCCGGGTGGCCGAGAAGGAGCCGGGGCGGCAACGGGAAATCTTTCCCGATGATGAACAACCGGCTCCGGAGGTGAAGCGGCAGTCCTGTCGGCTGGAGGGACGGCAGACAGAGGTTCCCGTCATCGACCGCACCTGTCTTCAACCGGGCATGCGGGTCGAGGGGCCGGCGATTGTCCGGGATCCGTTCGGCACCTGCTTTGTGGAAGCCGGATGGGAAGGCCTGTGCGGCGACGCCGGTTCCGTTTGGCTGACGCCCGCGGAGAAAGGGAAAATGCGCGCGGCCGGGCAAAGCGAGACCATCCTGCGCTCGCTGGTCGCCAACCGCCTGGAGTCTCTCGTCGGGGAGATGGGAGAGCAACTGCAACGCACCGCCCTCTCCCCGAATATCCGCGAGCGGCTCGACTTTTCCTGCGCTTTCCTCGACGCCGAAGGTCGGCTCATCATGAACGCGCCGCACATTCCGGTGCACCTTGGCGCGCTGGGATTGTGTGTGCGGACGGTGATGCAGGAGTTTTCGTTCCGGCCCGGCGACGTTCTCGTCACCAACCATCCGGCTTACGGCGGCTCGCATCTGCCGGATGTCACCCTGGTCACGGGGCTCTTTGACGAGGAGCAGCGGTTGATCGGGTTTCTTGCCAACCGGGCCCACCATGCCGAAATCGGCGGCCGCAGTCCCGCCTCCATGCCTCCGGACGCCCGCTGCCTTGCCGAGGAAGGCGTGGTCCTTCCCCCGCGCTGGCTGGTCCGGGACGGAACCTCGCGGCTCGATGAAGTGGAGGCCCTTCTTCGGGAGGCGCCCTTTCCGAGCAGGACGCCGCGCGAGAACCGGATGGACCTCGAGGCGCAACTGGCCTCGTTGCAACGGGGGCGCAGGCTTTCCGCAGAGACCCTGCGCGAGGTAGGCAGCGAGCGGTTGCGCGCCTACCTCGCCCGGTTCCACGAGGACGCCGCCAACGCGCTCCGGGAGCGGCTGGAAAAGGAAGAACCGAGGGATCTGCGACTTGAGGAACGGATCGATGACGGCCACTGCATCCGCCTCCATCTCCGGTTGCGGGCCGAAGGGGTGGTCTTCGACTTCAGCGGGACCGACGCGGTCCATCCCCGCAGCCTGAACGCCACCCCGGCCATCGTCCGCAGTGCCGTCCTGTATTTGCTGCGTCTCTACGTCAACCGGCCGCTTCCCCTGAACGAGGGATTGCTGGAAAGGGTGGAGGTCAATTTGCCCGCCTGTTTTCTCAACCCGCCGTTTCCGGAAGACCCGCGCGCATGCCCTGCCGTGGTCGGCGGGAACGTGGAGACGAGCCAGCGCCTCGTCGACATGCTCGTGCGCGGCCTCGGCCTCGCCGCCGGGGGCCAGGCGACCATGAACAATCTCCTCTTCGGCAATAAGCGCTTCGGCTACTACGAAACCATCGGCGGCGGGGCCGGTGCCACCGCCCGCCGTCGCGGCGGTTCGGGAACCCACGTCCACATGACCAACACCGCGATCACCGATCCGGAGGTCCTCGAGCTGCGCTTCCCTGTGCAGTGTCGTGAGTTTTCGCTACGATCCGGAAGCGGAGGCGAGGGGAGGCATCCGGGCGGCGACGGCCTCGTCCGCGAGCTGCGCTTTCTCGAGGAGGTCGAGGTCTCCCTCCTCGGCCAGCGGCGGGTTCAAGGCGCTCCGGGTCTTGAGGGGGGCGGGGACGGCCTCCCGGGGATGCAGTATAAAATCACTACAGACGGAGGCAAAACGCCCGTCGGCGGGGAGTGCCACCTCCATCTGCTTCCGGGTGAAGGGATCCGCCTCGAGACCCCCGGCGGAGGCGGCTGGGGCGCGCCGGAGTGATCCCTTCATTCGCCGGCCAGCTCGCGGGAACGGCGCTGTGCGGCGAGGACGGTATCCCGGACCAGCTCCGGTAAACCGCCGCGGTCGAGAACCTCGAGCCCGGCAAGGGTGGTCCCGCCCGGGGAGGAAACCCAGTCCCGGTGGGTTTCCGGCGATTCCGGCACTTTTTCAAGAAGGGTGGCGGCCCCTTTGACGGTGTGCAGGGCGAGGCGGTAGGCGGTCTCGCGGGAAAGGCCTGCCTCCACTCCGGCATCGCGCAAGGCCGCGATGAAGGTGAACACGTACGCCGGTCCGCTGCCGCTGACCGCGGTCACCGCATCAAGGTCGCCTTCCGGAAGCTCCACCACCTCACCCAAGGCACCGAGAAGGCGCGCGACCTTCTCCTTCTCCGCAGGAGGCAGCGGGACCTCCGTACAGAAGGCGGTGATGCCGGCGCCGATCTGCCCCGGCGTGTTGGGCATGCAGCGGACGAGGTGACGCGCGGAGGGAAAGCGTTCTTTCAACTTTGCCAGCGGGGTTCCCGCCAGAATGGAAAGGACGCCGGTTCCGGAGGTAAGCTCCGACAATTCCGCCGGCAGTTCGGCGAGCTGTTGCGGCTTGCAGGCGAGGATCATCCAGTCCGCCTCATGCAGCAATTGCACATGGTCGGCCGCAGGGAGGACACCGTATTCGGCGGCGAGCTTCTCTGCCGTTCCATCGGGGGCACTCAGGCAGCTGATGTCTTCGGGACGAGCGAGACCGTGGGCGAGAATCCCCCGGACCATGGCCCCGGCCATCCGCCCGGCGCCGATAAAGGCAAGCTTAAGCGGCGTCATTCTTTTCGCTTTCCGCTTCGCTTTCTTTTTCCGCATCCATGGGAAGGCGAACCTCCGCCACTGTTCCGCCGTCTTCGCCATCCCGCAGTTGCACGGTACCGCCGAGGCAATTGATCCCGTGGCGGACAATGGTCAGCCCCATGCCGCGACCGATGACCGAGGAGGAGGAAACGAAGGGTTCAAAGATGCTGTCGCGGATGGTATCGTCAATTCCACTACCCCGGTCGACCACTTCGACCACCAGGTCTTCGTCCGCGTTCTCAAGGAAGACCTTGATCGCGATGGGTCGATCCGCCTCCTCCGCCGCATCCTCTTCCGCGGGGTAGCTTTCGAAGGCATTCTGAAGGAGACGTTCAAAGGCACTCTCGAAGAGTTCCTGATTGGTGAAAACGGTGAAGTCATCCGGCAGGGAGACCTCGAGCCGGACGGGATTGTCGGTTCCGGCGATGCGATGAAAGCGGGCGACGGCGCCCTGCAGCAGCCGGTCAAGCGGCACCACTTTCTTTTGCAGTGACTTGAAATGCCCGATCACGGTCAGCTGGTGCACGATGCGCGTCATCCGCTTGATGGCCGCCTCCAGGCGCTCGCAGTTCTGCCCGATTTTTTCGGGGTTATTCAGCTGGCGCTGCATGAGGGAAACATAGCCGACCATGACCCCGAGGAGGTTGTTCATGTTATGCGCGATTCCCTCCGTGAGGTGCATGATGGCGTTCTGGCGGCGCGACTGTTCCAGTTCCTTGGTCAGGCGGATGTTTTCCTCGTGCTGCTGGACGATGCGGATCTGCGTGCGCACGCGCGCGATCGTTTCATCAAGGTCGATCGGCTTCACGAGGTAATCGGCGGCGCCGACATCGAGCCCTTCCAGTTTGCCTTCCTTGGAAGTT
>JAAAOD010000155.1 GCA_009908535.1 Verrucomicrobiota bacterium | reverse complement strand
AAAGTGCGGAGAATCTTGCCGAGAACCTCCTTGGCATCGGGTTCGCTATTGTCCGGGCGCGGCGGCTGGCGCGCCGTGTCGGCCATTTTCATGCCGTATGGGCCTCCGCCCCCGGGGCAGCGGCCTGGGCCCTGCACGAGTTGACCGATCTTCCCTACAGTCTCTCTGGCCACGCCTACGACCTCTTTGAGAATGGCGGGGATGCCCTGCTTTCCACAAAAATGGCCCGGGCCTCCTTTCTGCGCAGCTCCACGCGCCGGGGCTGCCGCCGCTGGGAAGCCCTCGGCGCGGATCCGCGCGACGTCCTGCTCATCCGCCGGGGATTGCCGGAACTGCCTCCCTTTGCGGAGGACAGGGTCCCGTCGGAGGTTCCCCGCCTGCTCGCCGTGGGGCGCATGGTGGAGAAGATGGGGTTCGCGTACCTCTTGCGGATCCTCGCCGCCCTGAAGATGGAAGGGGTTTCCTTTCGCGCCCGCCTGATCGGAGAAGGCCCGCTGCGGGAAAAGCTGCAGGCCGAAGCGCGCCGCCTCGGCCTTACCGGCAAGGTGGCTTTTCCCGGGGCGCTACCCTTTGCGGAAGTGGAAAAGGCCCTGGCGGCGGCCGACCTCTTCCTTTTCACTGGGTGCGTCGACCGAAAAGGCGACCGGGCCGGTTTTCCAAACGCCGTCGGCGAAGCCATGGCCTGGGGAGTGCCCGTGGCGGCCACCGCGGCAGGCGCGGTTCGCGAGGGTATCCGGGACCGGGAAACCGGCATCCTGCTGCCGCCGGGAAATGCCCCCGCGGCAGCCGTCCGGGTGCGGGACTTTCTCCTCGATCCGGCCCTGCGGGGGACCTGCCGGCAGGCCGCACGTCAATGGGTGGAGGAGAATTTTGATGCGCGCCGCAATCTCCTTTCTCTGCAGAAGGCCTTTTACAGAACGTCCGCAAAGCCGTTGCGGAGTCCCTGAAAACTGAAGAAGCCGAGGAGGCTCATTCCGATCCCGGCAAGGTAAAGGTAAAGCAGCTTGTCCGGCGCAAGAGAAATGTCCCAGAGGAGGACGTCCCGGGAAAGCTCCACCGCCTGCAGGACGGGATTGTATTTCAGCCACGCGTAGATCGGTTCCGGAATGCCGCGGGCCGGATAAAAGACCGCGCTGGAATAGAAGAGGGCGGTGCTGAGAAAGCCCATCAGTTGCTGGGAATCACGGAAATACACCCCAAGCGCCGACAACAGCCACGACAAGCCGAGGGCAAACAGTACCATCGGAAACAGGATGAGAGGGAAATACAGTGCCTGCGGACCAAGCCCGTCCGTCAGGAAAGAGAGGAACAGGAGCGCCAGCAGCCCGCTCATCAAGGTCTTGAAAAAGATCGAGCCCACGAGGGCGACGGGGAGAAGATGGATCGGGAAGACCACTTTCTTGACAAGGTTTTCCGAGGCGAGGATGAGATTGCTGGACTGGCCCATCGTTTCGGTGACAAGGCCCAGCACGGTGAGTCCAATGAAAATCCCCAGCGGAAAGTCGTAAGGACCGGGGTCGTCCGCCACCCCGAAGCTGGATCCCATGATGACCCCGAAAACAACCGAATAGAGACCAAGCATCAGCAACGGATTCAACAGTAACCAGAACAAACCGAGCCAGCTTCCCTTCGTCTGCCGTTCAATGTAACGCCGCGTGAAACGAACCAGCAGCTGACGGTGTTCGAAAAAGCGCCTCCAGCTTTTATTCTTTTCCTTCTTTTGCATTTTTCCTTCCTGTGAATTTCCGTTCCCAACCCAGTAAAGGTCGTTTTGTCGCAGGTTCCCCCTGCGCAAAGGCGGATCCGTGCTTGCCTGACCGACAATCGACCGTAGCGTAAGCAGGTTCCTCTTTTGCCTGCTTATCCAAGTACCGTGGCTTCACCCAGCAAACTAAAATCCGTCCTTCGCCGGCGCAGCAGCATCGAGCAGCGCTGTCGCGAAGATGAAGCGACGCGGGCCCGCCTGCGTTACCAACCCTGGTATCACCATCCCGAAAAGCAGGAGGGGGCGCACGTCTGGATCGGCGGGAAGCGTATGCTCATGATGAGCAGCAACGACTACCTCGGTCTCAGCAACCATCCGCGTGTCGTGGAGGCCGGGGAGACGGCCTTGCGCACGTGGGGGAGCAGTACCACCGGGGCACGGCTGGCAAATGGGTCGCGCGCCTACCATCGGGAGCTTGAGGAGGACCTCGCCCTCTTTCTCGGCAAGGAGGATTGCCAGGTCCTGAATGCGGGCTACCTCGCCTGCATGACGGCCGTTTCCACCTTTGCCCAGAAGGGGGACCTCGTTCTCGTCGACCGCAATGTGCACAGCTCCCTCTGGTCCGGGATCAGCCTCAGCTCCGCCCGCGTCGAGCGCTTCGCCCACAACAAGCCCTCCGACCTGCAGGACATCCTTCTCACCGAGGACCGCTCCATTCCCAAGCTGGTTGTCATCGAAGGGGTCTACTCCATGGAGGGGCACATCGCCCCGCTGCAGGAACTCCTTGAAGTAAGCCGCGACCACAACTGCTTCTTTGTCCTTGATGATGCCCACGGCTTCGGAGTCCTCGGGGATCGGGGGCAGGGAACCACCGGTTACCTCGACCGGAACAATGAAATCGACATCATCTGCGGCAGCCTTTCCAAGTCCATGGCCAGCACAGGCGGCTTTATCGCCGGATCAAAAGCGCTGGTGGAGTACCTGCGCACACACAGCAAACAGACCATTTTCAGTGCCGCCATCAGCCCGGCGCAGGCCGCCTGCGCCCGTACCGCCCTGCGGCTGTTGCAGGAGGAGCCGGAACACCGCGAACGCCTCTGGGACAATACCCGCTATTACAAGCGGCTCCTCAACCAGCTTGACCTCGACATCTGGGAAAGCCAAACCCCGGCGGTTCCCATCATCGTTGGCGGCAAGGAACGGGCCTACCGAATCTGGAAAAACCTCATGGACCGGGGCATCTTCACCGTTATCGCCATCGCGCCGGCGGTTCCTCCAGGCCGGGACCTGCTGCGGACGGCGGTTTCCGCGCGGCACAGCCGCGAAGATCTCGAGCGGGTGGCCGAGGCCCTTTCCCGCGCCTTCAAACGATCCTGACAGCCGGCCCTCGCGGCGACAACGGAATGCGGATCCTCCTGGCCACGCACGTTTGCCCCTTCCCGGCCCGGAGTGGAGGGCAACTGCGGACTCGCCAGCTCCTGGAGGCCTTGCAGGGGGAAGGAGAAGTCGATCTTCTTGTCATGAGAAATGACTACAACCGGGATGCTCTTGCCTCTGGCAACCCCGAGGTGCGCGCGGTGGTGGAGGAACCGGGGCTGCAACCTTGCGCCGGGGGCGAGCTGGCCCGTCGCGTCGCCTACCACCGGGACGCCGGACGCCGCCTCCTCGAGGCCTCCGGGAAGGTAGTCGCCGAGATGCGGCGGCAAGTGGATCCCGGCAATTACGATCTGATTGTCGCCCGCTACCTGCGAACGGTGCTCTGTTGCGGGCTTCTCCCGGGGCCGGTCCCGGTCGCGGTGGATGTGGACGATTACCAGCCCGGGCTCCTCAGGGCCCGGATACCACAGGCCGACCCCCTGACCCGGCTCACCCTCCGGCGCCAGCTTGCCTTTTCGGAGGCCCGCCTGGCCGAAGCCCTTTCCAGGGCGGCCCATCTCTGGGTCTCGCTTCCCGAGGACCGCAGCTATTCTCCGCTGCAAAGGGCGACCGTCCTTCCGAATCTCCCCTTCGCGTATCGGGAAACTGAGCACGGGGACCTTCCCGCCCCTCCCGCTCCGGACCACTTTGGGATGATCGGGACATGGACGTATTCCGCGAACGCGCACGGACTACGCTGGTTCCTTCGCAAGGTCTGGCCTCAGGTCCGCCGCCGCCGACCGCAAGCCCGCCTTGTCCTCGCTGGTTCCGCCCACGGACGCCTGCGCCGGTTTGCGTCCGCGCAATCGGGAATCGACTGGCTGGGGCGGGTGGACGACCCGGCGGAATTGTACACGCGGGCGGCCGTCTTCCTCGCCCCGGTCCTCTTCGGGGCGGGGACGAATATCAAAGTCCTCGAGGGGGCCGCTTTCGGACGGCCCGGCGTGGTTACACCAGTGGCCCTGCGGGGCTTTCGCGATACCCTCGGCAGGGGCGGCGGCCTGCGTGAGGCCGCAGATCCCCGTTCCTTTGCCGGGGCCATGCTCGCCTGGGCGGAGGATCCAGTGGCCGCCAGAGAAGCCGGGGAAAAGGCCCGGAAGGCCGTGCGCCGATGTTATACAACCAGGATCTTCAAGGAGGCCGTCCGTGAAGGCGTACGGAAAGCGCTTGCATGAAGTTTCTATTCGATCTCTCCGACAGTTGCCATTCCCGTCAGCAGAGCGGAATTCCGCGTCTTGCCCGGAACCTGCAGGCGGCTTTCAAGGGGGACAAGGAAATCGTCCTCTACGATCGGTACTGGCGCCGTTGGCGCCGCGCCGATGAGCGGGAGCGCCGCTGGGCTGATCCTTCCCACCACGTGGCCGGGGAGGCGGACAAGGTCAGGGGGTGGACTGCCTGGCAAAAGGCCCGCGGACGCCTCGGGAGGCGTCTTCCTTTGTGGGCAAGTCCGTTTACCGGAAGGACGGCCCTCGTTGTTCCGGAACTGTATTTCCCTTCCGAAGGCCGGAACTTCGCCGCCCTGCGGAGCCGATGCGGGGGACCGCTTGTCGCGATTTTTCATGACGCCATCGCCCTGCGTTATCCGCAATGGAGCAGCACGGAGATTGCGCGGAATTTTCCCGCCTATGCCGAGGATCTGCTCCATTTCGACGGCGTGGCCGCCGTCTCCGCTTCCTCCGCCCGCGAACTGAGGGAGTTCTGGGCGGCACGGGGATGGAGGAATCCCCCGCCGGTGGCGGTCATCACACCCGGCAGTGACGCCCTCCCAGCGGAGAAGGCGTCGACGGGGGAGGGAAGCGATCCACCCCTTATCCTCATGGTATCGACGGTCGAGGCGCGGAAAAACCACCTCGGGGTCCTCGCCGCTGCCGGGGAACTCTGGGAGGCGGGCCACCGCTTCCGGCTTGTTTTTGTGGGCGGCTGTGTCCCGGAAATGCGGGCTGAATGGGAAGAAGCCCTTGCTGCCGCAGGGGCGCCCGAGGGCTGCTGCGAGTACCGGGGACGCGTTCCCCGCGCGGAACTGGAGCAGCTCTACCGGGATTGCCTCTTCACGGTCTACCCGTCCTTCTGGGAGGGCTATGGGCTTCCCGTCATGGAGAGTTTACAGCACGGCAAACCCTGCCTTTGCAGTGAACGCGGAGGCCTTGTTGAGCGGGCGGCGGGAGGCGGCTGCCTTATTGCCGACCCGGAGGATCCCGGGGACCTTGCCCGGGCATGGCGACGCCTGCTCATGGAGGCGGATTTACGGGCGCGGCTCCGCGGGGAAGCCCGTGCCCGCCGCTTCCGCAGCTGGAGCGAGTACGCCGATGACCTGAAGGAATGGACAGGCGATCTGCCCGTCCGCCGGAAGGGCGCCCTTTCGTCCAAACAGGGGGGTGTAGCCGATTTTCACGACGAAAAGGCATTCCGGAGACTTCTCCGACGCGAAATCGGCGAGCTCCGGGAACGGCTGGATTCCATCCACGCGGCCTATGCCCGCTTCGCGGAGGACGCGGCCATCCCCGACCCCCCATCGCCCTTCGCGGTGCCGGAGCGCACGGATGCGCTGGAGGAGGGGACATTTCCCGAAGTCGATCTTTCGCAGGTCGACGTCCTTAGTATGGATATCTTCGATACCTGTCTGCGCAGAATTGTGCCCATGCCTTCGTCGGTCTTCAGGATGGCGGCGAAACGGGAGGGCGCCGACGCGGCGCGGGCGGAGGGCTTTGCCGAACTCCGCCGCGCTACCGAGGAGGAAGTGCGGCACGCCGCGCAGGCGGACGGGCGGGCGGAGGATATCGGACTTGCCGAAATCTATACCGCGCTCGCAGGGAAGCTGGGATGGAGCGGGGAAGAGCTTGCGCGGCGGCGGGCCTGCGAAGTCGAGCTTGAGCTCGCCCTCGTGCGGGCGCGACCCGAGGCCCTCCGCCTCGTTAACGCGGCGCGGGAGCGCGGATGCCGGATCGTCTACGTGAGCGAAATGTATCTGCCCGAGACGGTTCTCCGGACAATGCTCGAAGGGGCTGGACTCCCCGTCGACGAGGACAGCGTTTTCGCCTCCGGGACCCGCGGCCGGAGCAAGGGCAGCGGCCGGCTCTACGAGCTTGTCCGCGGGAAATTTCCCGGGAAGCGCCTGCTCCATATCGGGGACAACCGGGCCAGCGACGGCACGGCTGCGGCGTCCGCGGGGATTCCCTCGCGCCTCGTGAAACCGCCGACCGTCGTCTACAAGGAGGAACTTTCGGGACTGCTTCACCGCCTCGCCGAAGAAGAAAAGGGCGAGGGGGACTTCTGGGAACGCTGCGGTGCCTCTGTCCTCGGCCCCCTCGTGGCCGCATGGACCCTCTGGCTGGAGCGTCGCGTGCGCGAAGAGCGGCTGGACGAGCTCTTTTTCCTTACCCGGGACGGCTACTTTCCCCGCATCGCCTGGGAGCGGCTCGGGCTTGCCCGGCGGACCGGGATTGCCGGCCGCACCCTTTTCGGATCGCGCAAACTGTACCGGCTGGCGGCCATGGAATCCATCGGGGCCGAAGACTGGGATTTTCTTCTGAAACCGGCTCCCCGCATGACGGGGTGTGAATTCCTGACCCGTGCCGGCATTCCCCGCGAGGCCGCCCTCGAGGCCTGTGGGCGTGTCGGCCTCGATCCGGAAGCCCCCCTTTGTCACCACCGCGGCTTTTATGATCCGCGCTCCCGCGATCTTCTGTACCATGCCTTCACGGCGGTGATACCGCTGTTTTACGACTACCGCGACGGCCTCCGGGAGCGGGTCCTCGCTTACCTTGCCGACGAGGGGCTCCATCCGGCGGAAAGGCGGGGCGCGGTGGTGGATGTCGGCTGGAACGGCAGCTCCCTGCGCGACCTCCGGCGCCTTTGCGAGGCGACGAATCCCTTTGCGGGCCTCTTTTTTGCTCTTTGGCAAGCCGCCGGGCAACCGCACGGCGCCTTTTCTTTCTTTGTCGATGGACCGCAGGCGGAGGGGGAAGAGCATCTCCTGCGCGGGGGCGTCGCCCTCCTGGAGCTCTTCCTGGGCTCTCCCTGCGGCAGCGTGGTCGACCTCCGGAAAACGGAGACGGGCTGGGAGCCTGTCTACCAGGAGCCGGATATCCTCGGGAGCAGGGAAAGGGCGGCTTACGCCGGCATGGAGCGGGGATTCCTGCGCTTCCTCGATAGATTCCACGCAGCGGGCGGGCCCTTTGCCGGCGGGCATGGCAAGGCGTTTCTGCGCGGAGAGCTCAGCAGGCTCCTCTTTCATCCTTCGGCCGAAGAAGTCCGGGAACTCGGGGCAGCGAGCCATGCCGAGGGCTGGGGAAGCAGCCGCCGGTTCCGCCTTCTGCCCCGTGCGGGCTGGCTGGAGGGTCACGGACAGCGGCTCGCGGCTTTTGCCTACGCGGGCTGGAAAGCTCCCTTGCGCCGGACCGGTGAATTTGGCTTGTTTGTCGGCGAAAGCGGACCTTGAGTCCCCACCTTCAGGCTGTTGAAGTACGTGATCCCATGAGCGAATTCCCCCACCGGTCGGTCGCCATCATTCTCCGGACGAAAAACCGGAACGCTTTCCTGCGCCGGGCTCTCGCTTCCGTCGCCCGCCAGACCTTCCCCGACTGGCAACTCGTGATCGTCAATGACGGCGGGGACGCCACCGCCCTCGACGACCTTCTGCGGGATGCCTACACCGGCGAGCCGGAGCGGCTCACGGTGCTCCATCATGCGGAGAACCGCGGGATGCAACCCGCCCTCAATGCCGGGATCGAATCCTCGCGCAGCACTTTTATCTGCGTCCACGACGACGACGACGAATGGGAGCCGCAGTTCCTGTCCACAACCGTCGCATGGCTTGAGGAAGCCGGAGAGGAAAGCCTGTATCAGGGCGTCATTACGCACACCATGGAAGTCACGGAGGTGCCGGGCCTTGATGGAGTGTACCGGGAAGAAAGCCGGCGGCCCTACATCCCGCTTGAGGAGATCAGCCTTTTCCGCCTCGGGTATGAAAATCCCTTCCCGCCCATCGCATTCTGTTATCGCCGCCGGGTCTGGGAGGAACTGGGAGGCTATGATCCCCGCTGGGACCTCGTCGGCGACATGGAGTTCAATTTCCGCTTCCTCCTCCGCCACGAAATCGGCGTCATTGCAGAGCCCCTTGCCCTGTACCGGATCCGGAAGGACCGGAAGGATGACAGGGAGGCCAATTCCGTCGCAGCGAAGCGCGACCAGCACAAGCGCCTGTCCATCGAATTCAAGAACCGTCTCCTCAGAGGGGAGGGGAGCGCGTCTTCGGCCGGTCTCGGTCTCAATCTGGCCGAATTCCTCGTCGAGATGCAGTGGATGCTGGACACGGTTTTTCACCGCAGTCGCGAACACGGCGAGGATCTCGCGAGGCTCGAGGGAGCCTTCGACCTCACAGGTGTAGAGGAAAGTCGCTACAAATCCCTCCGCGACGCCCTCAACATCCTCGTCGATGCCGCCCGGGACCCCTCCCTGCGCCAGATGCTGGAAAAGCTCTGGGAGGCAAGGAAGGAGGAACAGGAAAGACACGACCGGCACTCCGCGCGGCAGGAGGAACTGGTCGCTGCGGTGGGCCTTCCCGGCGGCGGAGAGGAACGGTTCCGCACCGTGCGCGAGGCTCTCAACCTCCTTGTCGACCATGCCCGCGATCCCTACGTGCGGGAAGCCGTGCGCAAGTTGTGGGAGGCACGGGAGGAAGAAGCGACTGCGCGCTCCCTGCACAACGCCCGTCAGGAGGAACTGATCGCTTCCGTCGGCCTGCCCGCGGAGGAGCACGACCGCTTCAAGACGGTTCGCGAGGTTCTCAATACGCTGCATGACTTTGCCACGAAAACACGTCCTGCGAAGCAGGAGGATATGGGAGAGGTGAAGGAGCGGCTGGACCGGCTCGAACAGAGCCTTCGGGTAATGCGTGAAGAGGCGCGGCAATGGCGTTTCGGACCCTTCACTTTCGGATGGCGACGAAAAAGACCGCGGGAGGAGCGCTGAGGAATGGCCAGGGCACAGCTTTTCTCGGGAAAACTGCCGGACCAGGCCAGTCTCGAAAGCGAGTTTCTTTCGGGACTGAAAGGAGAGATTCCGCGGAATTTGTCCCCAAGGCAGCTGCCATTCCTCTTCCCGGATGAAGCGCTCGCGCCCCCGGGATTCTGGCGGGAAACGGACTGGCACATTCAGGAGATCAAGCACCTCAACCACGGGCGGGGATGGTGGTTGCGGTGGCCATGGCTTGCCCCCTTCCTGCGGGACCAGCATGAAACGAACCGCCTTGCCCTGATCGGCATGGAGAAGCTGGCCTCCCTCCTCGCCGGGATGGAGAAGCGGATCGGGAGTTACTTCGCGCGCTGTCGTGGCGAACAGCGCGCGTCATGGGTTCATCGCTACCGGTTTCTCGGCAGGCAATGGCGCACCGTCAATTCCTCCCTCCGTGAGTTGCGACTGCAGTGGGAAAGGGGGCGCAAGCCAAACCGCCGCCTGCGGGGGCGCTATCAGCAGCAGCTTTTCAACCGGCATCAGGAAACCGTTTTGACCGGCCTTTGTGAAATCCATGCCACCCTGCACACCTTTCTTCAGGATGCCGTCACCGGGAACGGAGACGAAGGAGCCGTGTCGGAGGGAGCCAGGGCGGAGGAACGGATGGCCGCCGCCCTCTGGCACGCCAGAGAGGGCCCGGCCCTGCGTTCCCGGTTCATGGGAAAACGCCGCCCCCTTTCCCTTCTCGCGGATGTCCAGGGCCGCCTGAACCGCCTCTACGGAATCACCCTTGAAGAACTCTCCGCCCTCCTCAAAAGCGATCTTCAGCTCATTTGTTTCCTTCGTCGCCTCCAGCCTGATACCGTCCCGATGCCCTTTCTCCAATGCGATTAGCCATTGCCACCACCAAGGTTCCCTTTGTCCACGGCGGTGCCGAAGTCCACGCCCTGCAACTGCGGGAAGCCCTCGAGCGCGCCGGGCACGAGGTGGAACTTATTGCCATTCCTTTCCGGTGGTATCCTCCAGAAAAGATCCTCGACCACCTCATGGCCTGCCGCCTCCTTGACCTTCGGGAAAGCAATGGGACGCCCATCGACCGCGTCATCGGATTGAAGTTTCCCGCGTATCACCTTCCTCACGACAGCAAGGTTCTCTGGGTCCTGCACCAGTTCCGCACTGCCTTCGATCTCTGGGGAGGACCGGAGGCGGACCTCGCTCATTACCCGAACGGGCGGGAGATCCGGGATGCCATTCTCCAGGTGGAGCGGTCCCTTCTTCCGGAGGCACGGGCGGTTTTCGCCAATTCGGCCAATGTCGCCCGGCGCCTGCAGGAACATTGTCATATCCCCTCCGAACCACTGTATCATCCGCCGCAGAATGCAGAGGCCTTTTATTGTGCCGGGGAGACGGAGCCCTACTTCTACTATCCCAGCCGGCTGGCCCCCTTGAAGCGGCAGACCCTCGTCCTCGAGGCCCTCGGATACTGCCGTGAACCGGTGAAGGTGGTTTTTACCGGAAAACCCGACACGCCCACCTACGGTCACACCCTCGAGCAGCTGGCGGAACGTTTCAAGGTGAAGGACCGCGTCCGCTGGCTCGGTCTCGTCGGGGAAGAGCGGAAGCGGAAACTCTACGCGGAATGCCGGGCGGTGCTCTTCCCGCCCCGCGATGAGGATTATGGATACGTCACCCTCGAGGCCATGCTGTCCGCAAAGCCGGTCATTACCTGCTCGGATTCAGGGGGTCCCCTGGAATTTGTCCGCACGGAGGAGACGGGCCTCGTCACCGAACCTCGTCCGGAGGCCCTCGCGGCCGCGCTCGACCGGTTCTGGAGGGAAGCCACTTTTGCGCGCGAAGCCGGTGGGAAGGGGCGAAGCCGTTATGACGAGCTTCAGATCACCTGGGACCATGTCGTGGAGGTGTTGCTGCATGAGGCTTAACTGGTTCGGGCCCGTCCCCCCGGCGCGGACGGCGATCGCCGATGTTGCCCGCCGCGTGGCTCCGGCCCTGCGGGAACGCTTCGATCTGACGGTATGGACGGATGCGGAGGAATTTGATCCCTTCCTCGTCGATGGGGTTCCCGTGCGTTCCTGCCGCCAACCGGAAACCCTCTGGCCGGAGGCCAATTTCGCCGACTACACCCTGTATCATATCGGCAACGATGCACGCTTCCATGCCACTTATGCCGAATTGTGCGAAAGCCACCGCGGTGTCGTGGTTTTTCACGACTTCAACCTTCTCGAGCTCCACCGTGAGCGCTTCCTTGCCCAGGAAAACGGGCAGCAGCTCTTCGAGCGTTACGTCCTCCAGCGGGAGGGGCCCGAGGCATTCGAGATGGTGCGTCGCCAGAAGGAGGGCGAGCTTCCTTTCCCCGAGATGGTGGAGGCCATCCCCCTCATCCGCGGGATGGCTGCCAATGCTACGGGGGTGATTTCTTTCAATCCCTCCATGATCCGTAAGCTGAGGGAATTGACCCGGGCTCCCCTCCTCTACTGCCCCCTGCCGGTCGGGCCGGAAGCGGAAATTCCGGAGCCGCCCCGGCGAAGCTTTGACGGGCGCCTGCTCGAGCTGGTCATGTTCGGTTTTCTGAACAGCCCCAACCGCCGCCTCGAGGAAGTGCTGAAAGCCGTTGCCGCCTTTGAGGCGCATCAGGTGCGTTTGACGCTGTTCGGGCATATCGAGGAGCGGGAAGCCTTCGAGGTGTTGCTCCGCCAATATGACCTGAACGACCGCGTGGTCTTCCGCGGTTTTCTTTCGGGTGCGGAAATGGAGGAAGTGCTGCGCAGTGCGCATCTCGCCATCAACTTGCGCAACCCCTCCCGTGGCGAAAGTTCGGATGCCCTCCTGCAGGCCTGGAAGCACTCCCTTCCCATGCTCGTGACCGATACCGGTTATTACGCGACCCTGCCGGAGGAGACCGTTTTCAAGGCGAAACCGGGGGATGAGGTCCGGGCCGTACGGGAGGCCGTAACCGCTTTCCGCGACAATCCGGAAGCCGGGTTTGCAAAGGGCATGGCCGGCAATGCCCACTTGCGGCGGCACCACAGCGCTGAGGCCTTCGCGGAGACCCTTGAAAACTTCCTGCAGGAAGCGGAGGCTTATCGGCTGCGCAGTTTCGCAGCGCCCTGCAGCCGCCGCATGGGGCGGGTCGTGCGCGAAGACTTTCCCGAAGCCAGCGTCCGGCGGCATTTACGGGAGCGTGTAGCCAGCGAACTTTCCCGGTGGATGCGGGACTGAGCCATCCGTTGTAGCGAAGGTTCAGTACTGCGGAGGAACCACCTCACGCAGGGTTCCGGCCTTTTTCTCCATCGCCTCGATCCCCTTCCTCATCTCCATGAGCGATCCCGCGATCCTTGCCGCCCGGGCAAACAATTCCGGTTCGATGCCGAAAGGGTTGCCACGGGTCCACTCCTCCCGGAGGCGCTTCTCTGTTTCCCGGTGCCGCTGGTCCCCGGCCGTGATGGAGTTGGCCTCCGGACCCGTGATCTCCGGCGGACGGTGATGATAACGGGCTAGAAGGCGCGGCAGGACCCCGATGCGCCCGCGCGCGAGGGCCCGGAGATTGAACTCCCAGTCGCCGAGCACGGGCAGATCCTCGCGGAACGGGCCGGTCCGTTGATAGAGGGAGCGCCGGAAAAGAAAGGAAATCGGCGGGAATGGGTTTTCCATGAGAACCTCAAAAAAGTCCAGTTCCTCCAGCCAGTCGTTGAAGGGATGCCTCTGTTCCTCGACAAAACCGCCGCTGGCGATTGTTTCCACAATCCGCAGGCTGTGACAGACCACCCCGCCCAGGGAACGATGCTGTGGGTCCTCCATGAACGTGGTCATGTCCCGCAGGAAACAGGGATCCCAGCTATCATCGTCGTCGTGAATGACTAGATAGCGGCCGCCGGAAAGCTCCACCCCGACGTTGGAGGCATGTTCCATTCCCCGGGAAGCCGGTAAATGGCGCATGCGGATCACCGAGCGCTCCGCTTGCGGTAACTCCCTCCGCATCGCCTCCACGGGTTCCCTTTCCCCCCCGTCGTTGACGATGATCCACTCAAAAGCCGGAGGATCCTCCTGCCCCATGACCGATTCCGCCGCCCGCTGGAGAAAACGGGTGCGTTCGCGGGTCCGGGTGATGATACTGACGAGGGGATCGTTCATGAATGACGCTTGCGGCGAGGCTGGGCCTTGGCCATCGTATTCTCAATAAGGATGCCGCCCGCGCAACTGCAAGCCCGCCATGTTGTCCATGTGCCCACCTCCGGCGAAGACCGTGCCCGCGCCTTTGCCGCAGTCTGCAGGGAGCCGGTTTTCCGCTGGGGAGGCTCCATCGGTCCATCACCCTTTCTCGGGGGGGTGAAGGCCGCCTTCCGCACCTGGCTTCAGGAGTCGGGGGACGCCGTCCTCACCGTCTATCACGACGGGGTCGGGGCGGATGTTCTCGCTCCTCTCGATCCATGCGAGCGGAAGATCCTCTTCCAGCACTGCTGGCCGCCCGGTTGGCAGCGCTCCTTCGATCTCTTCATTCGCGGTACCGGGAAAGTCCTTGTCGAGGACCCCCTCGCTTATGAACGCATTCGCACCGTTTTCGGCTGGATTCCCGAACGCTACCTGAAAGAACTCGCCCCGATCCGCCTGCCCCCGACCGAAACCAGCGACGGAGAGAACCAGGACCGCGTCACTGGGATCTGGTTGCAGGACCGTTCCTGGCGCCGTTTCGGAAACCGCCTGCGCTCCATCGCGGACCGCTGGAAAGAGGACCTTGGAAGGCTCGAATTCCTCGTTGCTTCCGGCGGACCGCCGCGGTGGGCACGCAAAGAGGGTCTGCGGTGGCACAGCGGACTCGCATTCGAGGAGGCCCGCCGCCAGGCCCGCCGCTGGCAGTCCGTCTTTCTTCTCCATGACGAAGACCTTCTTGCTCCATGGCTCCTCGACGCCATCGCCGCCGGGGCCTTTCCCCTCGTCCCCGATAGCGGGCGGGAAATGACCCCCTCCCTCTGGAGGGAGGATGCCGCCCCGAATCCCTACCCTTGGGGGGACATCCCCGCCGCCCTCGAACGCTTGCAGCAATGGCAGAATGCCCCCCCCGGCGAGCGCGCTTCCTTCCATGCCTGGACCGGCAAGTTCCCGCCTTCCCTCACAGACCGCTGGCTGCACGAGGGCTGGTTGCCCGCCCTCGAACTCTTCGCCAGCCAGCGCCCTCCTCGCCTCCGCAATCGACGACCCTGGTGTTCCCTCTATCCGCTTCGCTGGTACGAACGCCTCCTCCGTTTACGCTCTGCCTAAGGGGTCAGACCTTGGATTTTTGGCATATACCAAAATCCAAGGTCTGACCCCTTGATTTCAGATCAATCGAAGGAGCGTATCGCGAACCTTGCGCGGATCAGCCTTGCCGGCGGAGGCCTTCATGACGGGACCGATGAAGGAATTGACGGCCTTTTCATTGCCGTCGCGGACCTGCTGGGCGGCGCGGGGGTTGGCGACGATGGCGTCGCGGCACCATTGCTCGAGCTGCCCGTCGTCGTGCTGGTCGGCGCCGAGGCCGCGTTCCTCCATGATCGCCTCGGCTTCCCGGCCGCTGGCGAACATTTCGACGAAGACCTCCTTGGCCTGCTGCTTGGCGAGACGGCCCTCGTCGATGGCCTGGACGAGGCCGGCGAGGTGGGCGGGTTGCAGTTTCACTGCTTCCATGGGGAGGACGCCCTCATCGGTGGCGTTCGCGCGCTCGCGTTGCAGTTCATTGGCGATGTAATTGGCGGTGGCCTTTGGATTATCCGCGTAGACCGTCATGGAGGCCTCGAAAAAGGAGGCCAGCTCATGGTCGTAGCAGATGACCGAGGTCAGGGTGTAGGGCAGACCGAAATCTTCCATGTAACGACGTTGGCGATCGAAGACGTTCTCGGGCAGTGCTCTGCGGAGTTCCTCCACGCGTTCGCGGGGGAACTTGACAGGGAGCAGGTCGGGATCGGGGAAGTAGCGATAATCGTGGGCCTCTTCCTTGGTACGCATGGAGGTGGTCCGGGCGGTGGCGGCATCCCAGCGCCGGGTCTCCTGCACGACGGTCTGGCCGGCCTCGCAGGCCCGCCGCTGGCGACGGATCTCGTAGGCGATGGCGTCGCGGACCCCGGTGATGCTGTTGAGGTTCTTCATTTCGGCGCGGTTGTTCAGGTGCGCCTGGCCGACCGGGCGGACGCTGACATTGGCGTCGCAGCGCATCTGACCTTTTTCCATGTCACAGTCGGAAATGCCGGCGGCGGAAAGGTGCATGCGGATGGACTGCAGGAGGGCGACCGCTTCCTCCGGTCCGCGAAGATCGGGGGCGGTGACGATCTCGAGCAGGGGGGTGCCGGCGCGGTTGTAATCGACAAGGGAATCGCCTTCCCCGTGGGTGAGCTTGCCGACGTCCTCCTCAAGGTGAGCGTGGTCGAGGTGAATGACCCGATGTTCGCCCATCTGGTTACGGGAGGGGCCGGGAAGCTCGATTTCGACCGCACCCCCGAGGCAGACCGGAGCGTCTTTCTGGGTGAGTTGGTAATTTTTGGGGCTGTCGGGATAGAAGTAGTTTTTCCGGTCCCAGCTGAAAAATTCGGGGATTTCGGACCCGAAGACAAGACCGGTGCGGACCGCCTGCTCGATCGCGGCCTTGTTCAGGACAGGGAGGGTTCCCGGCAGGGCGATCACGACCGGGTTGGTGAGGGTGTTGGGCGGCTGCCCGAAGCCGGTGGGCGCGTCGGTGAACATTTTCGACGCGGTCTTGAGCTGGACGTGGATTTCGAGGCCAATGACAGCTTCGTATTCAGGCATGGCGGGAAACAGGTCAGGCGGTGACGGGGAGGTCAGGTTGGTCCGGGAAGGGATGGCATTTCTCGTAGGCGGCCGCATTCCGGAGGAGCCGGTCCTCGGCAAAAGGGCGGCCGATCAGCTGGAAACCCACGGGCAGGCCTTCTTTCGTAAGGCCGCAGGGCATGGAGAGGGCGGGAAGTCCGGCAAGGTTGACGGCGATGGTGAAAATGTCGGCGAGGTACATGGAGAGGGGATCGCCGGTTTTCTCCCCGAGGGCGAAGGCGGGGGTGGGGGTCGTTGGGGTGAGGATCGCATCCACCTCCTCGAAGGCCTTGAGGAAATCGTCGCGAATGAGGGTCCGCACCTGCTGGGCGCGCTTGTAGTAGGCATCGTAGTAGCCGCTGCTGAGCACATAACTTCCGAGGATCACCCGGCGCTTGACCTCGGGCCCGAAGCCCTCCCCGCGGCTGCGGAAGTAGAGCTCGACGGCGTTCCCCGCCGCCTCCGCGCGGTGGCCGTAGCGGACCCCGTCAAAGCGGGCGAGGTTGGAGGAGGCCTCCGCGGTCGCGACGATGTAATAGGTGGGCACGGCGAGATGGGTGCGCGGCAGGGAGATCTCCCTGATCCTGTAGCCCATTTTCCGATACGCCTCCGCGACGGAGCTGACCTTTTCCCGGACCTCGGGATCGATCCCCTCGCCATAATATTCCGCGGGGATGCCGAGGGTTCCCTTGCCCGCGGGCTCGCGGAGGGCCGCGGAAACGGAACGGAGCTCTTCCGGCCAGCTTGTGGAGTCGAGGGGATCGTGACCGTCGATAAGGTCGAGCAGGGTGGCGACGTCGGAGACGCTGCGCCCGACCGGCCCGATCTGGTCGAGGCTGGAGGCAAAGGCGACAAGGCCGTAGCGGGAGACGCGCCCGTAGGTGGGCTTGAGTCCGATGACCCCGCAGAAGGCGGCGGGTTGGCGGATGGACCCGCCCGTGTCGGAGCCGAGGGCCCATGGGCAGAGCCGTGCCGCGACGGCGGCGGCGCTTCCCCCGGAGCTCCCGCCGGGCGCGCGGGAGGGATCCCACGGATTGCGGGTGGGTGGCCGGGAAGAGTTTTCCGTCGACGAACCCATCGCGAATTCGTCGAGATTGAGGCGGCCGAAGGGAATGCAGCCGGCCTTGCGCAGGCGTTCCGTGACGGTGGCGTCGTAGGGGCTGACGAAGGAGGCAAGGCTGCGGCTTGCGCAGGTGAGCGGCTCTCCTTTGGACGCGATATTATCCTTGATTGCGACGGGCACACCATCGAGCGGGCTCAACGCCTTTCCCTCCTGCCGGCGCCGATCGCTGGCTTCCGCCTCGGCGAGAATGCGTTCCCGGTCGAGATGGAGATAGGCATCGATGGTGTCGCCGACGACATCGATGCGCGTGAAGAGCGCTTCGCAAATGCCGACGGCGGAAGTCGTTCCTTCGTGGAGGGCCCGTCCGAGACAGAGAGCGGTGCCGTTCGTGAGTTCGGGGGCCTCCATCATTCAGGCATCCTCCACGACCTTGGGCACGACCACCTGGTCCTCGCGCCGCGCCGGAGCATTGGCAAGGGCGGCTTCGGGCGCCCAAGGTTGCCCCGGGACATCCTCCCGCAGGGGAGCCGGAACGGCGAAGGGATGCGCCATGGGAGTCACCCCTTCGACATCGATTTCCTGAAGCTGCCGGAAAAAGCCGAGGATGTCCTTGAGCTGCCCGGTGTAGGCCGCCTTTTCCTCCTCGGTCAGGTTGATGCGCGCAAGGGTGGCGAGTTTTTCGATATCGATTTCGGGTCGTTCCGCCATGATCGCCAACGCGTAAAGCTCACGGCAACGCTGGCAAGACTTAAGCTCATGGGGCGAGACATCGATCCAGTTCGGCGAGGATGGCCTCCGGCTCCTCCAGCCCGACGGACAGGCGCAACAAGTCCGGCGGAAGGCCGTCGGCTTCCAGTTGCCGGCGCCCGTGACGGGTTTTCACGAGGTCGTAATGGGCGAGGTACAAAAAAGGGCAGACCATGGTGAAGCGGGCGCCGAAGCTCGGGCTTTTCACAAAGCGCAGTTCGTCGTAGACCTCCTGCATCGGCTTTCGACAGGTGAAGGAGAGAATGGCGCCGGGACCGGCCTCGTGGTGCCGGAGCCGGTTATAGTTCCCTGCCCCCGCCTCGCGCCCCGGCCACCAGAGTTCCTTCACGCCGGGATGGTTTCGCAGGAACTCCGCCACCTTGACGGCGGTGGAATTGATCCGCCGGATCGCTTGCCCGTATCCCGGAATCTGATACGCCATGCGGGCGAGGTCGCCCTCGCCCGGCGGCAACCCGAAATGGTCCACACGCTGCCGCAGCTCATCGTAAAACGCGGAACCGGGCCGCAGGGCGAGAGCGCCCATCATGACGTCCGCTTCCACGGCGGCGTACTTGGTCAGGCTGTTGATGTGGAGGTCGGCGTAGGGCAGGACATTGACATTGTGCGGACTGACGAGGGTCGGATCGAGGATAAGGCCGGCCCCGTGCCGATCGGCCAGCTCGCGCAGACGCGGCACATCGGGGGTAAGGACCATCGGGTTGGTCGGGACCTCGGTGACGATGCCGGCGACCCGGTGGCCATGGACGCGGAGGATTTCCTCAAGATCGCCGAGATCCTCCATCCGCAGGACGGTTCGCGGCGGCTGTTCGGGAAAGGAGAACCGCGCGAGGATCCGGATGGTGTCGACATAGAGCCAGCCCAGCTGGATCCAGAGATCGCGGCCCCGCTCCCGTTGCACTGCCTGCAGGGCGCGAAAGCCGGCGTAAAAGGCGTTCATGCCACTGCGGAAGAGGCGGATGTCCTCCACCGAGGCAGTTCCGTAGACCTTGTGCAGCTCTTTGCGGATGCGGGCGGAAGGCGCCTCCGCGGTCCCGGGCGCTCTCGCCTCGGGAAAAGGGGCAAGCCCCGTTTCGGCGACGAGAATCGCCTCCGCCTCGCGCGAGGACAGGGAGGCGCCCGTGTGCTGAAGAAAGGCGGAGGCCTCCGCTCGCTCGTTCGGCGTGCGCAGGGCGACGGTCCACGCCCCCGGCAGTCGCGTTGGTTCCTCCCCGCCGCGGCCGAGGAAGCCCAGCAGGTCGGCCGCCGCTTCCCGGGTCGGCAGGAGCGGATCTTCCCCGGGTAAACGCCCCGCGTCCCGCCAGTGCTGCTGCAGTCTGGAGAGGAGGGGATTGCGGAAAAAACGGGGATAGCCGGCGGTGAAGGTCGCAAGGACGGCCGGATCCTTTTCCTCGTAGCCGATGACATCGGCGATCCTCGGCAGGCTGGCGCAGACGCTGTGCGGACTGCCGTTAACGGGATCCCCGAGGGGGAACTGTTGGCTGCTCAGCACTCGTTTGCGGTCAGTTGAGCGGCCAGCTGGCGCTTGCGCAGCAGCGTGAAGCCGCCGGTGCGCTTCTTCAGGACCTCCGGCGGCGCGGGGAAACTGTTGTAGCCGGCGGCGCACATCGTCGAGCAGTAGGCGCCGACGCCGCCGATGAGGACAAAATCGCCGATGCCTGCGGGCGGCAGCGCGCGCGGCGCGAGGGCTTCCGGGTCCCCCGGGGCCGGCGTGAAGATATCGCCCGATTCGCAGCAGTGGCCAACTACGACCGCCGCCTCGCGTTTCTCCGTCGGCGATGCCTGCAGGACCTCGATGGGATGCTGCGCACCATAGAGCGAGGGGCGGAGGACCTCCGTCATTCCCGCATCAAGCTTGAGAAAGCGATATCCCTCCGCGCCGGTGTCGGCGACGTCCTGGACCCGGGCAAGGAGAAGCCCGGCATTCGCGATCAGAAAGGTTCCCGGCTCGATTTCGAGATGGAGTTCCCGCCCGTGCTCCTGAGCGAAACTGCGCAGCTCCTCGACCACCGGCTGCCCGATTTTCTGCAGGTCGGTCGTGGGTTCTCCGGGCATGCGGCCCACTTTGAAGCCGCCGCCGAGGTTGAGGATTTTTGCCGTCGGCAGGGAGGCGGCCAGGCGCAGGTTGAGCGAGACGACCCGCTGCCAGACGGCGGGATCGCCCCCGGAACCGATATGTGAGTGAATGCGGACGGCGGTGAGATCGAATTCGGCGAGGATCTCCTTGACCAGGTCGAGGGACTCATGCCAGATGCCGAAACTGGAGGCCGGACCCCCGACATTGGTCCGGTTGGTGCCCCCGGAGCCCAATCCCGGATTGAAACGCACTCCCACTTCGGAGCCCGGGAGGGCCTCGCCGTAGCGGCGCAACTGCTCAAGGCTGCAGGCATTGAAAGCGACCCCTTCGCGGACCTTTTCCGCAAAGTCGACCGGCAGTTCCTGGGTGCTGAGGGAGATGTTTTCCGCGGGAATTCCGGCCGCTCGGGCCCGGTCGATCTCGAACCCGCTGCTGGCGTCGATGTGCAGGCCCTGCTGGTGGAAAAGGCGCAACAACCCCGCCGTCGGAGCGGCTTTCATGGCATAGCGCACGGTCAGTCCATACGGGGCGGGAAAGGCGAGGGCACGCTCGCACTGTTCCCGCAAGCGTGCCTCGTCATACACAAACAACGGGGTTCCGAATTCGTCGGCCAGGCGAACGGCCTCCTCGTGCTGGAGCGGAAGAGAGCTCATCCCGCACACAAAGGGCGAGGTGGCGCGACCTGACAAGCGCGGAAGTCAGGTTGTTCCGGTCACCTGCTCGAGAAAGCGCAGCGTGGCCAGTGCCTGGGACTCCCGCGAGAAGCGGTCCCGGGCGAAGGCGGGAGCGGCCCCACCCCATTGTCGACGCAATTCCGGGCAGCAGGCGAATTCCTTCAGGGCGGCAACAAACCCCTCCCGGTCCCCCGTCCGCAGGATCTTCCCGGTCCGCCCCGGAAGGCAGGTTTCCCGTACGCCGCGACAATCATAGGAGATGACGGGCAAGCCACTCGCCTGCGCCTCGATAAGGAAGTTCGGCAGGGAATCCTCCCGCGAGGCCGAAACGGCAACGTCGCCGGCCGCATAGAAGGGAAGGGGATCCTTCTGGAAGTGAAAGAAGCGCACCCGTGTCCCCAGTCCGTTTTCGGCCGCCCAGCGCTTGCAGCGATGGTATTCCGTCCCGTCGCCGACCAGCCAGAGACGCCATGGCAGCCCGGGGGCCTCCTTGCGCAGCCGGGCAAACAATTGCAGCAGATGTCGGTGTTGTTTGCCCGGTCGGAAGGTGGCGACATTCAGAAACACGCATTCCTCTGCGCCTATCCGGTATCGTTGGCGCATGACCGTGCGGTTGTCGCGGATTTCCCCCCGGGCCCGCTCCAATAAAACGGCATTGTGTACGACATGGATCCGTTCCGGCGGGAAGGCGCGCTCCAGCAGACGCCGCTTCCACCAGTTCGAGTTCACCAGGACGGCCCGTACCACGCCCATCGACCAGTGGTGAAGGGGAAAGAGAATCTTGCCCGTACGCAGTGTTCCCACAACCACGATGTCCGGAAACCGCTTCTGCAGAAAGCCGGCATAACAATTGGCCGTGCGGCCCATGCAGAGGATCACCTGCGGTTGCCGTTTCGCCACTGCCCGCCTCAGCCCCGGAGCCAGCAGCGGCAGCCCCGTGCGGAAGGGTTGGAGAGAGGATACCTTGATTCCCTCCAGCTCTTCCGGCGTGGCCAGGTGGCCTCCCGGCTCGAAAAGGAGCAATTCCGTCGCATGCCCTGCTTCCCGAAAGGTCCGGGCGAGGAAAAGGGTCTGCTTTTCCGTCCCCCCGATGCGCAGGAAGTCCTGGAGAAGGAGGATCTTCATGCGCGGGAAAGCCGGTAGTAACGGCGGATCATCCGGAGAAGGAGACTGCGGGGCAGCAGGCGGGCGCCAAGCGGCGCGACCCGGGTCTGGAAGAAACCTCCGGGGCGAAGTTGGCCCCCGCGGTTCCGGACAATCGCCCGCACAATGGCCCGGGCCGCCCGCTCGGCCGGTGGCCCCGATTCGAGCAGGGCCTCCAGCCGCTTCCACGCCGCCGCTTCCCGCGCGGACATTGTCCCCGCCCGGACCATGTTGCGATTGAAGCCGGTCCGGAAATCCCCCGCCTGCACGTCGAGGAACTTCACGCCATCCGCGTCCTCGGTCATTTCCATCCCGGCCGCGAACTGGCTCAGGCCCGCTTTCGCCGCGGAGTAAATGGCCAGGTAGGGCAGCGGAAAGACCGCCGCCAGCGAGCTCATGAACACCACCTGTCCCCCGCCGCGCGACCGCATCCCGGGAAGGACCGCCCGCGTCAATTGCAGCGGCGTCTCCAGCAGCAGCTGCACCGCCCCGGTGACCGCTTCCCCGGGATGCGAAGAGAGATCCCCAAAGCAGCCTTCGCCGCAATTGTTAACTAATATATCAATTTTATATAACATTTCCCGGTTTTCCTGTAGGAACCTTTTCCGGTCGGCCGCATCGGCGGCATCGAGGCGGAGAAAGGCGTGCACGGAGGGATGGCGGGCCTGCGGATCGCGGGAGGTGCCCAGGACGCGGTAGCCCCGGCCTGTCAGCTCGTCGGCGAGGGCCCGGCCGATGCCGGAGGTGGCTCCGGTGACAAGAGCGGTAGCGGACGCGGGCGGCGAAGACATAGGAAGGCGCATTTTCGCGGCCATTTCGCCGGAGGCAAGGCGCGAAGGGGTCGGACCGTGGATTTTGGCATGCCATCGGGCATTGCCTTTCCTTGCGCATGGAGATCAAAATCCATGGTCTGCTCCCTTTGCGATGAACGAAGCGATCCAACTGTTGACGCATGAATATCCGCCCTTCCGAGGGGGCATCGCGATCTACGTGGAGGAGACGGCGCGTGCGCTGGGGAGGCGGGGGGCGGAGGTGACGGTGTGGGCGCCGAGGTATGACGGGGCGGCGGGGCTGCGGGAGGAGGGGGGCATCCGGGTCCGGCGGATCCGGATGCGGGGCCGGCAGGATGTTTTCTGCCGGGGGCGGATGGCGGGAGCCTTGCGGGGCGAATTCGGGGACGGGTGGATTCCCGGCGTGGTGCTTCTCGCCGAACCCGGTCCGATCCGGCTGTGGATGGAGGAAGGGGATCGGCTGCAGGCGGAGAAGCTGGGATTGGTTCTGCACGGGAGTGAGGTGGAGCGATTCGCACGGTCGCGCCGCCTGCGTACGGCTTTCGGGCGGTTGCTGGGGGAAAGTTCGGTGATCGGGGTGGTATCGGGCGCGGTCGGGCGACGCCTTACGGAGGTATGGCCGGCGTCGGCGGAGCGGCTGTTGCGGATCCCCGGAGCAGCGCCAACGGCTTGGGAGGAAGGGATGAAGAAGCCGCCTCCCGGGGACGTCCTCCAGGTGCTGCAGGTGGGCCGTCTGCATCCCCGGAAGGGGCAGGATCTTCTCCTTGAGGCGGTGAGCCGTCTGTCGCGGGGGGAACGGGAGCGGATCAAGGTGAAACTGGTGGGGCCGGTGGCGCGCGGCGGCTTTGCGAGGCAATTGCGCAAGGAGATCGCCCGGAATCGTCTTCCGGTGGAGCTGGCGGGGGACCTCGACCCGGCGGGGTTAGAGCGGGCCTACGCGGGGGCGCAGCTGGTGGTCTTTCCGAGCCGGCGCCACGGCACCAGCGTGGAAGGACTCGGGCTGGCGGTCCTGGAAGGGGCGAAGGCGGGGTGTGCGCTCCTTGCGGCGGACAGCGGCGGGGTGCGGGAAGCGCTGCGGGACGGGGAGACGGGCCTCCTGGTGCCCGCGGAGGATGCCGGCGCTCTTGCGGAGGCCTTGCGGCGGTTCCTGCGGGACCCGGCCCTTGCCCGGCGCATGGGGGAAGCGGGACGCGCCTTCGTGCGCGAGAACTTTTGCTGGGAGCGGAACGCCGCGGCATTGCTGGAAAGGCTCCGGGCATGAAGAACGGCGCGCAACGGCTTGCCCTTGCGAGCATGGCTTCCCATTGCGGATTTGCGGTTCTTAAACTGGGGGCGGGGCTGGCCGGCCATTCATTTGCCCTCGTTGCCGACGGGGTGGAATCGCTTGCGGATATCTTTTCTTCCCTGATTGTCTGGAGCGGGCTGCGTTTCGCGGACCGGCGACCCGACGCCGATCATCCCTACGGCCACGGCAAGGGCGAATCGCTGGCTGCTTTTGTGGCGGCGCTGATCCTCGGGCTCTCGGCCGTTGTTATCGGTGTGCAGGCGGCGATGGAATTCACGAAGGTCCAGACCGCACCGGAGTTGTTTACCCTGCCGGTGATTCTGCTCGTCCTTCTCGGCAAGGAGGGGATCTACTGGTTCCTTGTCTTCCGGGCAAAGGCTCTGCACAGCGAGGCCCTGCGGGTGGAGGCCTGGAACCACCGCCTTGACTCGCTGACCACGGTGGCCGTTCTCCTCGGGGTCCTTTTAAGCCTATTCGCGGGCCCGGCCTTTCGCATCGCCGATGAAGTGGTCGCCCTCTTCATCGCCGGGATGATTCTTTTCAACGCCACCCGGCTGACCCGACCCTCCCTGCATTCGCTGCTCGACGCCGATGTCCACCTCGAGCGAAAGGAGCGCATCCGCGCGGCCGCGGAGACGGTGGACGGAGTCAAGACGGTGGAAAGCCTGCGCCTGACGCGCTCGGGTCCCCTTTACCACCTCGATATTCATCTCGAGGTGGATGGCGATCTCAGCGTACGGGAAGGACATCGCATCGCCCACCAGGTGCGGGACCGCCTTCACGGGGATACGGACTTGCGCCTTGGTCACGTCTTCACTCATGTGGAGCCTTTCCGACCGCGGCGATAATAAGGGTTTCTGTCCAATGTGATAACAAAACCTTATACAACCGCGTTGGTATTAGCACGATTACTTAAAATCTTTACTGTATAAAAACTGCTAATTAAGGCCTTTGCCCGGATCCTCGAACCAACCTTCTTCCAAAGCCGAAAACAATTGATGAGTTCACTAGGAAAGAAATACATCATGGCCGTAACAGGCCTTCTTCTGGTCGGATTCGTGATCGGGCACATGCTGGGCAACCTGCAGATGTTCCTGCATCCGGACTGGATCAACGAATACGCGTACAAACTGAAGACTCTTCCCTATGGTTTACTCTGGATCGTGCGGATCGTGCTGTTGACGGCGGTAGGGGCCCACATTGTCACGGCGGTTCTGCTGGTTCTGGAAAACCGTCGTGCGCGCCCGGCCGGCTATGTCGCGCAGGGCACGCTGCAAGCCAGCTTTGCGAGCCGAACGATGAAATACAGTGGGGCCATCCTGCTGGTATTCATTATCTTTCACATTCTGCACTTCACTGTGCAAAGCATCCATCCCGAATTCAAGCATCTGGAAACGGAACTGGCCGGGGTGGGAACGATGCATCAAGTTTACGATAAGCTGGCGGCATTCGGGAACACGGAAGTTCACGACGTATACAGTATGGTGGTCCATGGCTTCAGCCTTCAGTACTGGTATGTCGCTGTCTTCTATGTTTTCGCCATGGGGCTGCTCTGTCTGCACCTGATGCACGGGGTCAGCAGCATGTTTCAATCGGTGGGGGTACGGAATGCGGTCTGGCGGAAGCGCCTCGACCGAATCGCGCTGGTGATTGCCCTGGCGCTGTTTATTGGCTTTTCCTCCATTCCCGTCGCCAGCCTGACGGGCCTGCTTGATCCCATTACGCCGCTGACGGCGGCTCACTAACGAAAAGGTTCCCTGCCATGAATTTGGACGCCAAAATCCCTGAAGGTCCCATCGACAAGAAATGGACGAACGCAAAATTCGGCTACAAGCTTGTCAATCCTTCCAACCGTCGGAAGTACAGTGTCATCGTGGTCGGCAGCGGCCTTGCCGGCGGCGCGGCCTCGGCCACCCTCGGTGAGCTGGGCTACCATGTAAAATGCTTCTGTTATCAGGACAGTCCGCGGCGCGCGCACTCCATCGCGGCGCAAGGGGGGATCAACGCGGCCAAGAACTACCAGAACGACGGCGACAGTGTGTACCGGCTTTTCTACGACACCGTCAAAGGCGGCGATTACCGCAGCCGGGAAGCCAATGTCTACCGTCTTGCAGAGGTCTCCACAAACATCATCGACCAGTGTGTGGCCCAGGGAGTGCCTTTCGCGCGGGAATACGGCGGCATGCTGGCGAACCGATCCTTTGGCGGGGCCCAGGTGAGCCGGACTTTCTACGCCCGCGGCCAGACGGGGCAGCAGCTGCTTCTGGGCGCGTACCAGGGCCTGAGCCGTCAGATCGGCCTCGGACAGGTCAAGATGTACAACCGCCACGAAATGCTCGACGTCGTCCTCGTTGATGGCGTGGCCAAGGGCGTCATCACACGCAATCTCGTCACGGGCGCGATCGAGCGTTGGGCGGCCGATGCGGTCGTCCTCGCCACGGGCGGCTACTCGACGGTCTTCTTTCTTTCCACCAACGCCGCCGGCTGCAACGTTACCGCGGCCTGGCGCGCCTACCGTCGCGGAGCCGGCTTTGCCAATCCCTGTTTTACGCAGATTCACCCGACCTGCATTCCGCAGGAGGGCGAGCACCAGTCGAAGCTGACTCTGATGTCAGAGTCCCTGCGCAATGACGGCCGCGTCTGGGTTCCGCAGAGCCGGGAAACTGCCGCCAAGCTCCGGAAAGGCGAAATGAAGCCTTCCGAGGTCCCGGAAGAGGAGCGCGATTACTTCCTCGAGCGCAAGTACCCAAGCTTCGGCAACCTTGCTCCCCGCGACATCTCGAGCCGGGCGGCGAAAGAGGCCTGTGACGACGGCCGCGGCGTCGCCTCCACGGGCTACGGGGTTTATCTCGATTTCAGCGATTCGATCAACCGTCTCGGAAAGGACACCATTGCGGAGCGCTACGGGAACCTTTTCGACATGTACGAAAATATTCGCGGGGTGAATGCCTACGAGCAGCCGATGCAGATCTATCCGGCCCCCCACTACACGATGGGCGGCCTCTGGGTGGACTATAATCTCGAGACCACGATCCCCGGTCTCTTCGCGGCGGGCGAATGCAACTTTTCCGACCACGGGGCCAACCGCCTCGGGGCCTCTGCCCTCATGCAAGGACTTGCGGACGGGTATTTTGTTGTTCCCTACACCCTCGGGAATTATCTGGCCTCCAAGGTCCCCCTCGGCGAAGCCGGCAAGGTGGATCCCGACAGCGAGGCTTTCCGGGAAACGGAAGAGGCGGTCCGCGAGAAGATCGACCGTATGATCGCCATCAAGGGCAACCGGAGCCCCCGCAGTTTCCACATCGAACTGGGCAAGATCATGCTCGACAAGTGCGGCATGGCCCGGAGCGAGGTGGGCCTGAAGGAGGCCATCGGGAAGATCCGCGACCTCCGGAAACAGTTCTGGGAAGATCTCAAGGTGCCCACCGACACGGAGGAGATCAATCCAGAGCTGGAGCGCGCCGGCCGCGTCGCCGACCACCTCGAGTTCGCCGAGTTGATGTGCTATGACGCCCTCGACCGCGACGAGTCCTGCGGGGGCCACTTCCGCGAGGAACACCAGACCGAGGATGGCGAGGCCGTCCGCCACGACGACACCTACGCCAACGTTTCTGTCTGGGAGTTTAAGGGACTGGACCAGCCACCGCAAAAACACGTGGAGGCGCTGGAATTCGATAACGTCCACCTCTCCGTGCGGAGTTACAAGTAACCACAACCTTTACCGGGGTAACCCAGGAACGACCATGTCGGAAAAAAACATCAACATCAGCCTCAAGATCTGGCGCCAGAAGAGCGCCAACGCGTCAGGCCGCTTTGAAACCTACGAAATGAGGGAGGTTTCGACCGCTTCCTCCTTTCTGGAAATGCTCGATCTCCTGAACGAGCAGCTTCTGGCCGAGGACAAGGACCCGATCGCCTTCGACCACGACTGCCGTGAAGGCATCTGCGGCATGTGCTCGCTCGTCATCAACGGGATCCCGCACGGGCGCAACCACCTGCAGACCACCTGCCAGTTGCACATGCGCAGCTTCGCGGACGGGGATACCATCACCATCGAGCCGTACCGGTCGCATCCCTTCCCCGTCATGAAGGACCTTGTTGTGGACCGCAGTTCTTTCGACACGATCATGCAGGCGGGGGGCTACATCACCCAGCGCGTCGGTTCCGCCCAGGACGCCAATGCCCTCCCGATTTCCAAGGAAACCGCCGATCATGCCTTCGACGCGGCCGCCTGTATCGGGTGCGGCGCCTGTGTCGCGGCCTGCCCGAACGCCTCCGCGATGCTTTTCACCTCCGCCAAGATGAGTCAGCTCAACATGCTGCCGCAGGGCAGGGCGGAAAAAGACCGGCGTTCCCTTGCCATGGTGCGCGCGATGGACGATGCGGGATTCGGAAACTGCACCAATATCGGCGAGTGCGAGGCCGCCTGCCCGAAGGGCATCAGCCTCGACTTCATTTCCGCCATGAACCGCGACTACGCGGTGGCCTCTTTCAAAGAGATGCTGGGAGCGGTCAAGTAACCTCTGGCTCCCGGTTGGCGACAGAAAAGGGCGGTGCGAGCGAGGAATTTCTTTTGCACGGGGAGACCGCCTGCGCCCCGTCCTTCTTGACAGGGGACGGACCGGTCCTATCGCTTGGTCGGTAACATCTCAGTGCGCCACGGGGAACCCTCCGTTCGCCGCGCTGTTCCAACTTTATGGGGCCTTTCAGTATCATTTTGGCTTTTCTAGCCGGGCTTTTCCTGGCCCTCACCGGTGGCGCCCTCCTTTACCAGCGTTTGCGACGGGAATACCGCCGCCGTCTCGAGGAGAATGGCGGCATCAAGGAACGGGAAGTCCGCCTCGAGTTCGAGGAATGGACCCACAAACGGGAACGCGAACTGGAAACCCAGCGTGCGGAGCGGGAGCTGGAAATCCAGGAGACGGAGAGGAAGGTCCGCGCCCGCGAAGATGAGGCCGTCGCGACGCTTCTCTCTGCGGAGAAGGAACGCGAGCAGCTGGAGAAACGACGCGGGGAATACGACCGCAAGCTGGCCGAAGTGGAAAGAGAGGAAGACCGCCTGCGCCAGCTGGCCAGGGATTACCGGCAACGCCTCGAAGAGAGCATGCAGTGGACACGGGAACGCGCAAGGGAAGAGCTCCTGGAAATCACCCGCCGCGAATGCGAGGACGAGGTGCGGGAACTGCGGGAGGAACTGCTCAACAAATCCGAGCGGGAGATCGAGGAAGAGGCCCGCCGGAAACTGATCACCTGCATGCAACGCCTCAGCTCGGGGGCCCAGGAGGACATTACGGCCACTCTTGTTCCCATTCCCAGTGATGACATGAAGGGACGGATCATCGGCCGGGAAGGCCGCAACATAAAATCCTTTGAAACCCTTACCGGAACCTCCCTTCTCATTGATGAAACGCCGGACAACGTCCTCGTTTCCTCCTTTGACCCGGTTCGCCGCGAAACGGCCCGGATCGCGCTCGAAAGCCTTATCAAGGACGGGCGCATCCACCCCAGCAGTATCGAGGAAGCGGTCCGCCGGGCGGAAGAGGAAGTGAAACAAAGCGTGGTGGAAAGTGGAGAGGATGCTTTGCGACGGCTTCGCCTGAACCGGATGCATCCCGAGGTAGTGACCTCCCTCGGCCAGTTGCGTTTCCGCCTTTCCAATAACCAGAATTCCCTCGAGCATTCCATTGAGGTCGCGAATCTTTGTTCCCTGATGGCGGCGGAACTGGGCCTTGAACCGGAAACCGCGAAGCGGGGCGGCCTTCTTCATGATATTGGCAAGGTTCTCGACGAGGATCATGCCGGCAGCCACGCTCAAGCGGGAGCTTTTTTTCTGAAACGAATCGGACAGGAAAATGCAATGGTGCTGAACGCGGTCGCTGGTCACCATGGGGAGGTTCCGCCGGAGAGCCCTTACGTAGCCCTTGTCATGATTGCCGACAGCCTGAGTGCCATGCGTCCCGGTGTTCGCGCCGACAGTCTCGACGGGTACCTGCAGCGGGTGCGCAGCCTCGAAGCCATTGCCTCCGGGATGGAGGGAGTCGCCGAGGCCTACGCGATTCAGGCCGGACGCGAGATCCGCGTTATCGTGGAGCCGGACAAGATCTCGGACAAGGAAAGCGCCCGCCTTGCCCGCGATCTCCGCCGCCGCATCGAAGACGAGCTGCAGTACCCCGGAACCATCCGCGTCACCGTAATCCGGGAGACCCGCGCCCAGGAAACGGCGAAGTAAAGGGAACGGCAGCTGCGGGCCGATTTCCCTACCTGAAAACGGGTAACCAGGGCTCTTTTCAGCACCGGGGCTGCCGCCCCATGCTTCGCGGTATGCCCAATTCCCCCCGCCGCGAAGAGACCCCGTTCCAGATGGCGCCCATGATCGACATGGTCTTCCTCCTTCTGGTCTTTTTCATGACGGTTAGCACCCTTGCCCGGGACGCGCGCCCCGAGGTGACCCTGCCCGATTCCTCGACGGCACGCGTGCCCGCCGAAGTTCCGCCGCGGGAGGTCATTTCGGTGCGCGAAAGGTCCGGAGAGGACCGTGTTCAGTACTTTCTCGGGAGCCGCGCTGTTACCCTCACGGAAATCGGAGATTGGCTGGATTCGATGCCGGATCCCTCCTCGCGCACCTTCCTGTTACGCGGTCCCGGCGGACTTCCTTATCACCGATGGGAACCCATCCTCGACCTATGTCGCGCTGCCGGAACCGGTGACCTCTGCTTCGCAACCTTTGAGGAGTAAAGAGCGGTCATGCGCAGGAAGACACCCGCGGACCGCCCCGAGATGCCGATCGCCCCCATGATCGATTGCGTCTTCCTTATGCTGGTCTACTTTATGACAACCAGTTCGCTCGATAAAAGCGAAGCCGAGCTGCCTTTCCCTTTCGCGGCAGCAGGGCCGGCGACCTCCGCTGAAACATCGATTGACGAACAACGGATCCGGATCGGTTCCGCGGGGAAGGCGCTTTGGAACGGAGCGGCCTTCGCCTTGATGGGGGAGGGCGCCCGCGCCGCTACGCGTAAGCTTTCACGGCGGCTGAAGGCTTTTCGCGCCGCGACCGAAGCCGCCGGCAGAGAAGCGGCGGTGCGATTGCTGCCCGCCGCCCAATCCCCGCACCAGGCGGTTGTCAGGATGCTGGACGCCCTTACCCGCGCCGGTATCGAGCGGGTCCAACTCCCTTGGCAGGAAGTCTTCCGCGCGCCCTCAGGCCTCGACAAGGCCGTTCTGAATGGCGAAGCGCGTGAGACCGGCAATGTCATGAATGTTGAGCTTGTTCATCACATTCGTCCGGTGGGTATCGGCTGTTTTCGCACTGATATTAAGTTTGCCGGCGACTTCCTTCGTGGTGTGCCCCTCGGCGATCATCTGGAGGATTTCGCGCTCACGGGTGGTCAGTTTCTCCAAAGAATCCGTTGCCTCCGGATGGAGCATGATGTCGCGCAGGATCTCGAGGATCTGGCTACTCATGAAGGATTCGCCGCGGAGAACCCGCTGGATGCCCTTTTCCAGCTCATCGATGGAGGCGTTCTTATGCACGATGCCGTTCACACCCGCCTTGAGGGCCGACTGGACCCGCTCGCGGGACGAGTAAGCACTGAAAATGAGGAGCTTGACCGAAGGAAGGGCCTTTCGCAGCTGGCGCACGATTTCGAGCCCGTTCAGGCTGGGAACCATGATGTCGACGATGACAAGGTCGGGTTTATGCTCTTTGCAGGCATTGAGGCCCTCGAGCCCGTCGGCGCAATCGCCGATCAACTGGCAGTCCGGGAGGCTTTCAACAAGGCGGGAAACCAGTTCCCGGAGGATGTTCTGGTCTTCGATTACATAGACACGACTCATTGTGGTAGAACTTTTTTCAGGTATCTTCCTTAAACCAAACCCCCTGCATCGGTCCAGCGCAAAGCTTTTTTCCCGCAGTAAAGAAAAGGTTAACTTTTGTCGACCCGCAGGTGGAGATAGTGGGCACGGAGGCGGCGGTAATCTTCCTCGCGTGAACCACTGACGATGACAAAGTCGAATTCGTCGGCGAGGCGGATTTCTTCTTCAGCACTGCGCAGGCGGCGGGCGATCTCTTCCTCGTCGTCGCTCCCGCGGGCAAGAAGGCGCTCGCGAAGCTGCTCCCGGGAACGCGGCTTGATGAAGACGGTGTGCAGGCGGCCTTTCAGTTCGGCACGCTGATGCTGTTGTTGGCGGAAGGAGCGGGCCCCCTGCACATCGATATTAAGGAGCAGATCGCGCCCCTTTGCGAGAGCGGCGACAAGGTGATCGTAACGGGAACCGTAATTGCGGCCGTGCACCCGCGCCCATTCGATAAAGTCACCGCGCTCGATCCCGGCCGCAAAGGCCTCCGGGCTTGCGAAATGGTAATCCACCCCATGGACTTCCCCGGGACGAGGCGGGCGGGTGGTTGTCGTGACGAGGCGCTCAAGACTGGAAAATTCTTCCCGCAGCCGTTCGCAAAGTGTTGTTTTCCCGCTGCCCGCAGGGCCGCTGATGATGAGGAGAAGGGACGGGGATGCGCACTCGGACACGGCTAAGAGGTGGAACGTCAATCAATGTCGATCAGGATCTCGCGGGGACTGGATCCGTTTTCCGGGCCGACCATGCCCTCGTTTTCGAGGATTTCCATGATACGGGCGGCCCGGTTGTAGCCGATTTTCAACCGTCGTTGCAGCATCGAAGTGGAAGCGCGTTTGCTCGTGCGGATCACTTCGATGGCATCGGGAACGAGATCGTCCTCCCAGTTGCCCTCCACCTCATCGCCCTCGGCCTCCCCGGCCTCAAGGTTCCGCTGGAAGCGTTCGTCGAACTGCGGTTCCCCGTTGGCCTCGTGGATATGGTCGACGATCCCGCCGATCTCCTCGTCACTGACAAAGGCTCCCTGCGAGCGGATCAGGTCGGGCGATCCCGGGGGCAGGAAGAGCATGTCCCCCTTGCCGATCAGATGGTCCGCGCCCATGGTGTCGAGAATCGTGCGGGAGTCGACCCGGGAGGCCACCTTGAAGGAGATGCGGCTGGGCAGGTTCGCCTTGATGACGCCGGTGATGACATTCACGGAAGGCCGCTGCGTGGCGAGAATGAGATGGATGCCGGCGGCCCGGGCGAGTTGGGCAAGCCGGGCAATCCCGGTTTCAATGTCGGCCGGTGCGACCATCATGAGGTCGGCCAGCTCATCGACGATACAGACCACGTAGGGCAGCTTGTCCGGCGGGGCATCATCCCCGGCGTCCGGATCGCGCGGGATGTTGATGGCGGCGGCGGCGGCCCGTTCCTCGGGCGTGAGGTCGGCCTCCATGGCGGCGGCGCGCTCCTCGGCCTCGCGGGCCTCCTTGCGGTCGCGGGCCATCTTGGCGTTGTAGCCGGCGATGTTGCGCACGCCCGCCTGGGCGAAATACTGATAGCGCCGCTCCATCTCGTTGAGGAGGTACTTGAGGGCATTGGGGACCTTCTTCGGATCCGTCACCACTGGCACCAGCATGTGCGGAAGCTTGTTGTAGACCTGCATCTCCACGATCTTGGGGTCGATCATGACAAAACGGAGGTCCTGCGGGCTGGAATGGTAGAGCAGGGAGGTAATGACGGCATTGATACAGACCGTCTTCCCGGAACCGGTGGAGCCGGCGATGAGGAGGTGCGGCATCTTGGCGAGGTCGGTGATCAGCGGCCTGCCGGAAACATCCTTGCCAAGGGCGATGGGGATTTCGGCCCTGTTGTTGACCCAGTCCTCCGACTCGAGGATATCGCGGATAAAAACCGGCTGGGGATTCTTGTTCGGCACCTCGATGCCGACACAGCCCTTTCCGGGGACGGGCGCGAGGATGCGCACCGACATCGCCTTCAGGTTCAGAGCGATATTCTTGTCGAGGTTGAGAATGCGCTCCACGCGCACGCCGGCGGCCGGATAGATATCGTAGCGGGTGATGACCGGGCCGGTGTGGACATCGCCCGGGGTGACCCGGACCCCGAACTCCTCGAGCGTCTTGACAAGGGTGTCAGCGGTCTGCTGGTGGACGGCTTCGTCGTCGGTGTTTTCCTGGGAGGGCGGATCGGAGAGAAGCCGCATCGGGGGAAAGCGGTAATCGCCCTTTTTTTCGGGCAGTCCGGAAGCGGCCTTGCGGACCTCCTGGCGAGCGATGATACGAAGGTTGGCGCCGGCTTTCTTTCCCCCTTTGCTCCCAAACTTGACGGCCTCCGTTTCCTTCGGTGCCTTGGGACCAGGCGTTGGCTCGGTGGCCGGATCCCCGGCTTCCGCTTTCTGCCCGTCGTTTTCCGGTCCGGCGGAGTCGGCTTCCTTCTCGCCTTCCTCGAGAATGGGGGCGAAGGGTCGCGGGCCAGATTGTTTATCGGCGGGTTTTTTCTTCGCGCCGCCGATCCGAAGGGACCTGCCGCGGTTGGGCGGGGGAGCGACCTCCTTCTCTTCGGCCTGCGCGGCGGGCGTTGCCTCCGCCGCGGGGAGGTTCTGCAGCGGCTTGTCCTTTTGTTTTTTCGCTTTGCGCTTTTCCTCCCTTGCTTTGCGGGCGGCCTCGCGGCGCCGTGCTTTTTCTTCCTTCGCCGCTTCGCGTCGTTCCGCCCGCAGCTGTTTGCGTTCCTCCCGTCCGGCGCTCCATGCGTCGAAGCGGGTGCGCAGGAAGTACCGGGCATCGAGGGCAAGGTTATCGAAGAGCAGAATGGTCAGGGAAAACAGGCTGATGACACCGACGACGACGAGGGAGCCGACCATGCCGAGAAAGTTGCGCAGGAACTGGGCATAGGTCCAGAAACCGAGCCATCCTCCCCAGCCGTAGGGGAAAAAGTTGCTCTGCACTTCCTCGGGCGCGACCTTGCCTGGAGGGAAGCCCATCTCCTCGACCTGATAAATGGTCCCAAAGACGGCGAGGCTGGCATAGAGGAGGAAAAGGGGCGGCAGTTTCCGCAGGCGGATCTTTCCCGCGTAGGGCCGGAAAAACATGTAGGAGAGCCAGAAGCCGAGCAAAGGCACGGCGTAGGCGGCAAGGCCGAGGGCCTGCAGGGAGGCATACGCGGTGTGAACGCCGAAGATGCCGATCAGGTTGGTCTCGGGGGGCGGGCTATGGAAGGTTTCGTTCTGGGCCGGACTGTAATCGATGATGGCCAGGGCGGCGAGGATGCCGAAGAGCAGGAAAAACAGGCCCACGAAAGGACGTGGCTCGCTGTTTCGGCTGCCAAAGGTGGGATTTGCGGGGGCCTTTTTGCGGGTTTTTCCTGCCATGTTCGAGAACGCTCTATTGCTAGGATACGGGCTTTCCCATGACAAGGCAGGATTGAGATTTGACCAGGCTGAAATGCCTTTTTCAAAATTGACGGATGCGCTACTTGAAAGCAGCACCCCTTTATCAGGAACGAGTCTGGGGGGGCAGGTCCCTGGAAAAGGCCCTAGGGCGAAGCCTTCCCGGGGAAAAGCCCATCGGCGAGAGCTGGGAACTGGTGGACCGTCCGGAAGCGGATTCCTTTTTCCCCGAGCAGGGCCTGAGCCTGAGCCAGCTGCGCGCGGAGCGCGCTGAATGGCTGCTCGGACCGGGCTGGCCCTCGGACAGGCCCTTCCCCATCCTGGTCAAGTGGCTCGATTGCGAGCAGCGGCTCAGCCTGCAGGTGCATCCGCCGGCCGGGGTGGCGCCGAAACTCGGGGGGGAGCCGAAGACGGAAAACTGGTACATCGTCGAAGCCACGCCGGAAGCAGCCCTGCTTGTCGGCCTGAAACCCGGGGTGACGCCGGAGGAATTCCGTACCGCGATTGCAAAGGAGGAGGTGGAAGAACGGGTCCAGCGACTTCCCAGCCGGCCCGGTGATTCCCTTTTTGTCCCGAGCGGACGCCTCCATGCCATTGATGCGGGGAATCTCATCTTGGAGATCCAGCAGAATTCGGATACGACGTACCGTGTCTACGACTGGGGCCGGAAGGGCCTTGATGGCCAACCGCGCCAACTGCATGTGGAGGAATCCATGCAGTCGATCAATTTTTCCGATACGGCCCCCGAAATGATTCATGCCGGGGAAAAGGAGGCGGTGCTCGCGGATGCGGAAGAGTTCCGCCTGCGGCGCCGCTCCTTCCAGCCCGGGGAGTCCATGGCCTTCAGCGCCGGGGAGGAAGCGCGCATTCTCAGTGTCGTGGAGGGATCCCTCGCCAACGGGGACGGCTTCCGCGCCCGACGGGGCGACAACCTTCTCCTCCCATACGGGGAAGTGACCAACTGGGAAGCCCGCGAGCCCTCCGTCGTCCTCATCACCGACCACTTTTTCCAGCCCGGGAAGAAGGGGCGCAAATAGTCTTCCCTCCGGGGGGCTCGGCCTGTCTGGTGGCGGGCCAACGTCTCACGACGTCGGCGAACGGCTTTTCCGGTCACAACAAGACAAGGCTGTCGCGGTGGACGATCTCCGGACGCCGCCCCGGAAATTCGCGGCGGATGGCCGCGGAATCAAGACCGCAAAGGCGGTGGATCTCATGGGCGGGGAAACCGCAGATCCCGCGGGCGAACTCCCGGCCCCCGGCATTGGCGAGACGCACGACGGCCTGGTCCGGAAACTCTCCTTCCACGGCGACGATGCCTTTAGCAAGAAGGCTTGCGCTGCGGTCGCGGACCGCGGCGACGGCCCCCTCATCGAGGCGCAGGCATCCCTGCGGATGCTCGAAGAAGGCGATCCACCGCTTGCGGGCGGCCAGCGAGGCCTTGGCGGGCACGAAAAAGGTGCCCTTCGCACTGCCCCGGCAAACGGACGGGAGAATTCCCTCCGCCCGCGAGGAACCGATGAAGACCCCGCAACCCGAGCGCGTGGCAAGGTGGGCGGCCTCCAGTTTGGTGACCATGCCGCCGGTGGCGTTCGGGTCGCCGGTATCGCCGGCCATGCGCCGGACGTCTTCGGTGATTTCCGTGACGACCGGGACCCGTTCCCCTTCGCCCTTGTCGCGCAGGAGGCCCGGAATGGTGGAGAGAATGACGAGCAGGTCGGCCTTGAGGAGGCTTGCGACGAGAGCGCTGAGGATGTCGTTGTCTCCGAATTTGATTTCATCGGCGCTGACGGTGTCGTTCTCGTTGACGATGGGCACCGTCCGTAGGGCGAGCAGGCGTTCGAGGGTGCCACGGACGGCGAGATGGCGCCGGCGCCCGCGGATGTCCTCGCGGGTGAGGAGGATCTGCGCGGCGGTGAGGCCGTGCGCTTCGAGGCCGCTGCGCCAGACCTCGACGAGCCGCGATTGCCCGATGGCGGCGCAGGCCTGCAAATCGGCGAGCTCTTCGGGACGGCTCCGTTTTCCGAGGAGCCCGAGGCCCATGCCGACCGCTCCCGAGGAGACGAGGACGACGTCGAGTCCGGAAGCGCGCACGAGGGCGACCTGACGGCACAGGTCCGCGAGCCGCGATTCATCAACGAGGCCGTCGGGTCCCGTCAGCGAGTGCGTCCCGATCTTGACGACCATGCGCCGGGCGTTCGCCTTCAGGAATTCCATGGCCGGAGATGTGGTAGCGCGGTCGGGAACGGCCTTAAACCGTCATCAACTCGTCTTCCTTGGCGGCGAGGGCCTCATTGATCAAGGCCACGTGCTTGTCCGTCTCTTCCTGGATTTCCTTTTCGTGGCGCTTGATGTCGTCCTCGGAAACGTGTCCCTCATTCTTGAGCTTCTTTAATTCCTCCATGGCGTGATGGCGGGCCTGGCGCACGGAAACACGGCTGTCCTCGGCGTGAGAGGAAGCCATCTTGACCAGTTCCTTGCGCCGGTCCCCGGAAAGCTCGGGTACGGGGACGATAATGGTTCCGCCGCCGCGGGAAACGGGATTGAGACCGAGGCCGGCATTGCGGATCGCCTTTTCCACGGCTTTGACGGTGTTCTTGTCCCACGGCTGCACCTGCAGGGTGCGGTTGTCGGGCACCGTGATGGCCCCCAGTTCCCGCAGGGGCATGCTGGTGCCGTAGGCTTCCACATCGACACTCACATTTTCGATCATGCTTGGGGCCGCCTTGCCCGTATGGAGGGTGGAAAATTCATGGGTGGCGTGTTTGACGGCCGCGTCCATCGCGTCCTGCGCTTCAAGAAGAATCGTTTCGTAATCCATGGAATGTCCTTTCGCTGAGGGTTTTCGGAAATGTAGAGCGGCAGGGTATCAGGGTTCAAGCCTGCTTGTGCGCCTTGCGGCGGGACGGAAGGTCGCTTAGCTTCTTGATCGAAGATGGAGGACGAACCGATGGAAATGCCGGTGGACGGCGTTCTTGACCTGCATGCCTTTCAACCTGCCGAGGTGAAGGAGGTGGTGCTGGCCTACCTCGAGGTCTGCCGGGAAAAGGACATCCGCGATGTCCGCATCATTCACGGCAAGGGGATGGGCGTGCTGCGCCGCCAGGTATTCGCGCTGCTGGAACGCCATGCGGAGGTGGAAAGCTACGCGCCGGCGCCGGGCAACGCGGGGGGCTGGGGCGCCGTCATCGTGCGGCTGCGCGCGCAGTGATCTCCCCGATCGCCCAGGCCGCGTGTTCGGCGATGAGGGGGTCCGGATCCCCGGCTGCCGTCCGCAGGGCGGGCAGATCTTCCGCGGTGCCGACGTTGCCGAGGACCACGCAGACGTTGCGCAGCCAGCGGGCCCGTTTCAGGCGGCGGATGGGGGAGCCGGCGAAGGTGGCATGGAAGGCCTCCTCGTCCAGGGCGAGCATGTCGCGAAGGTCCGGATACAGGCGCGGGGAGAAGGCGGCCTCGCGCGTCCGGCGGGCCCACTTGTTCCACGGGCAGACATCGAGACAGTCGTCACAGCCGTACAGATGATCCCCGATAAGGCGGCGGTAGGCGGGCGGGATCGGCCCCTTGTGTTCGATGGTGAGGTAGGAAATGCACTTGCGGGCGTCGAGCTGGTAGGGCGCGGTGATGGCGCGGGTCGGGCAGACGTCGATACAGCGGGTACAGCTTCCGCAGCGATCCCGCACCGGCTCATCCGCGGGCAGGGGGAGGGAGGTGAGGATGAAGCCGAGGAAGAGCCACTGTCCGTCCTCCCCGTTGAGAAGCATGGTGTTCTTCCCCTGCCAGCCGAGGCCGGCGAGGGCGGCGATCGGCTTTTCGAGAAGAGGACCCGTGTCGACGTAGGGGCGGTTCACCCCGCCTTCTTCGCGCAGAAGCTCGCAGATCCGCTTCAGCTTTTTCAGGAGGACCTTATGGTAGTCCTTGCCGAGGGCGTACTTGGCGATACGGCCCCGGCGCTCCGGTTCGGGCTGGTAGTAATTCAGTCCGAAGGCGAGGACGCGGCGCGCCTCCGGCAGGACCCTGGCCGGGCTCGTGCGGCGTTCGGGGTCGCGCGCCATCCACGCCATGTCGCCGTGCTGGCCTTCCATGAGCCAGCGGCGGAATTCCCCGGCGCGGACATCGCCGTCGACCGGGGCCACGCCTACCGGGGCGAGCCCCAGTTCCGCGGCCCGCCGTTCCACCTCCTCCCTGCACTGGCGTGGACTCTTCTGCATGGCGAAAACTTGTGCAACGGAAAAAAGGGGTTTAGGTAGGGACAGGACAATGACAAAGCGCAGCCCAGTTATGCTCCTTTCCCTTTGCGCCCTCGCCCTCGTCGGCGGCGCCAACCTGCTTTCCCAGGAGGAGGATCCAGTCAACGTGCTCAAGGGCGGCGAGGGCGCGGAGGAAGCGCCCGCCCCCGGGGCGGAATCGCCGGAGGAGGCCGCTCCTCCCGCAACCGGTGAGCCGGAACCCGCCGGGGCGGAGGAGGCGGCCGCCGCCGCCTCGGAATTTCTCCGGAAGCTGGATCCCGGCGAAATCGTCGACGTCTATCGCGTGCCCATCACCGAGGCCATTTCCCAACCGAACCTCTTCATCCTGCGCCGGGCGATCAAACAGGCGATCCGCGAAGAGGTGGAAGTCCTCCTCATCGATATGGACACGCCGGGAGGACGCCTTGACGTGACGCTGGAAATGATGGAACTCCTCGACCGCTTCGAGGGCGAAACGATCACTTTCGTCAACAAGGACGCCATTTCCGCGGGGGCCTATATCTCCATGGCGACGGATGCCATCTATTTCGCTCCCGACGGGGTGATGGGGGCGGCGGCCGTGGTCTCGGGCGGTGGCCAGGAGATCGACGAGAGCATGAAGGCCAAGATCAACAGCTATCTCATGGCGCGCATGCGCAGCTATACCGATCGTTATCCCTACCGGGCGCGGGTCATCCAGGCGATGGCGGATCTCGACTACGAGCTGGAAATCGACGGCGAGATCCTGAAAGAACCCGGCGAACTCCTCTCCCTCACCGCGAAGGAGGCGCGCCAGAGCTTTGGCGATCCGCCGAGGCCCCTGCTTGCCGAGGGCATCAGCGACGACGTGGAATCGCTCCTTGCCGACCGCTACGGGGAGGAGCGCGCCAATCTTGTCGATTTCGAGATCTCCTGGTCGGAGGAAGCCGCCAAATACCTGAATTCCATCGCCCCGCTTCTCCTTGGCCTCGGTCTCCTCGGCCTCTTTGTCGAATTCAAGACGCCCGGATTCGGGATCATGGGCATCGCCGGTCTGACCCTTGTCGCGATCGTCTTTGCAAGCAACTACCTTGCCGGACTGGCCGGTCTGGAAGGGCTGCTCTTTTTCCTCATCGGCCTCGTCCTGATCGTGGTGGATATCTTCCTGTTACCGGGGACCTTCGTCTTCATGATCGTCGGCATTCTCTTCATTTTCGGGGCGCTTTTGTGGTCGCTGGCCGACGTCTGGCCGGCGCCGAAGGACGGCGGCGGCTTCACCTTCACGGTGGATGCCGATTCGCTCTGGATGGCGCTGTACGAGGTGCTGGGGGCCTTTGCCATCGCCGTTCTCGGGCTCATTCTCATCTGGCGTTTCCTTCCCGTGATGCCGGTGTACGGGCGCCTCGTCCACCAGACCGCAGGAGCGATGCCGGACCGCACGGTCACCGGCGGCAGCCAGATTGCCGGGACGAACAGCCTCCCCGATGTCGGTTCGCGCGGCCGGGTCACGCGTCCCCTGCATCCTCTGGGCGAGGTGGAGATCGGGGGCAAACGGTACCAGGCCACTGTGGGGGTGGGGTCCCTTGACCGGGACACGCCCATTATCGTGACGGGGTACCGCCATTTCTGCCTGCTTGTGGACAAGGAGGAGGAGGCATCATGACGCTGATTGTTGGTCTCCTCATCACCGCCTTTATCCTCTTTTTCTTCGAGATCTTCCTTCCGGGCGGTGTGCTCGCCGTCATCGGGGGAATTCTTCTGCTGGTCGCCGCGAGTCTGACCTACACGGAATTCGGTCTCATCGCCGCCATCGGGGTGATCATCGGCGGCCTCGTCGGCGCCATCACGATGTTTTTCGTCGAGATTCGCTTCATATCGAACTCGCGCTTCGGCAACCAGCTCTCCCTGAAGCAGAGCATCGACGCCAAGGTGAACCAGCAACCGCGCGAAAAGCTCGTTGGTTGCGAGGGGGTCACCTTGACAACCCTTGCCCCCAGCGGCAGGGTCGAAATCGACGGCGAGGTCCGGACGGCCTACTCCGAGGACGGCTACCTTGAAAAGGACACCCCCGTCAAAGTTCTCCGCTCCAGTCCCTTTCACCTAATTGTCGTAAGAAAATGAATACAATGCTCGCTCTGACCCTCCCGCAAATCGGGGCCATCATCGGTCTCATCATTCTCCTCATCCTGCTCTTCATTGTGGGATCCTTCCTCAGCGTCTGGTTGAAGGCCTTCTCCTCCGGCGCTCCGGTCAGCATGTGGAACCTGATCGCGATGCGGTACCTGCGGAAACTTCCGTACTCGCTTATCGTCGACGCGCGCATCATGGCGGTGAAGGCGGGGCTGCCGATCTCCGTC
>JAAAOD010000071.1 GCA_009908535.1 Verrucomicrobiota bacterium | reverse complement strand
CGATGGACTCGAAGACGCAGAGGTGGGCATCGCGGCTGGAATAATTCCGGTCGCGGTAATCGGCCGATTCCCCCGCCCGCGGCGACCACCAGATGTCCAGGCGCTGGTCGTCGAGACGGAATTCCACGCGCAGGGCATGGGGATTGGAGAGAAAGATCTGCGTGGGATGTGGGATCGGTTCCATAATCGAAAGAAGAAATGGATACGGGGTTACCTACGAGAGCGAGCCCGCCAAGGATACGGCGAATAAAACGGTTTAACCCGGACACGGACTGCGTCGGACCCCGTGCTGAAATTTTATTGAGCAACTCAGCATTCGCCAGATGCAAGACGAGATCATCGAAGCCTACGAAGACCTTTCGGAGGCGCCACCGGATCCGCCAAACCGCTTCGACGAACTTACCTTCTTTCCGCCGCAGGGAGACTCACGATATTGACGCACATCTTTAATGGAAATCACTCCCCACCTTCTTGCGCAGCTCCTCGCGACGCCTCCTTCGGAATACCGGCCCCAGCCCCTCTGGGTCTGGAACGGAAAAATGACCCGAAAGCGGATCGGGGAAATGATCGCCGTCATGGCGGAGCAGGGGATGGGGGGCGTCTTCATCCATCCGCGTCCCGGTCTCATCACGGAGTACCTTTCCGCGGAGTGGTTCGTGCTGTGGGGCCACGCGCGGGATGCCGCGGAGGCGCATGGGATGGACTGCCATATTTACGACGAAAATTCCTATCCTTCGGGCTTCGCCGGCGGACACGTGGTGGGATCGGACCCGACCCTCGCCGGGACCCACCTTGAGCGACGCACCCATGCCGGGCTCGCCCACGAGATTGTGCCGAATCCCGCCCGGCCCTTCAGCGCATGGATGCCGCAGGTGGACCTTCTGCATCCGGAGGTCGGGCGGCGCTTCCTGCAGCTGACGCACGAGGCCTACGCGCGCTCCTTCGCTCCGGAATTCGGAAAGAGCATCCGTTTTGTCTTCGCCGACGAGCCGTCGGTGGCGCCGGCCGGCGGAATTCCGGGTTCGCTGGACCTTTTTGAAGCCTTTGCCCGGCGCAACGGCTACCGGGTGGAACCGGCGCTCGAGGACCTGTATTCCCCGTCCCCGACGGCCACGGCGACCCGCTACGACTACTGGAAAACCGTCCAGGCCTGCTTTGAGGAAAACTACCTCAAACCGTGTCACGACTGGTGTGAAAGCAGGGGATTGGCCTTTACCGGACATTTCCACGAATCGGCATGGCCCCGTCCGACGCAGCAACCGAGCACGATGGCGGCCTTGCGCTGGATGCAGGCCCCGGGGAACGATCTGCTTGGTTTTCAATTCAAGCCGACCTCGTTCGCGGACAACGGCATTTACCTCCTCAACCTGCGCGAACTGGACAGCGTGAAGCGACAATACGGGCGGCGCCACTCCCTCGTGGAAACCTGCGGCGGCGGCGGGTATGATTTCGGTCCCGCCGATTTTAAGCCGTTGGAGGATTTTGTTCTCTGGTCGGGGGTCAACCTGATCAACCCCCATCTCGTCCACCAGAGTCTTGCCGGGGCGCGCAAATATGACTGGCCCCAGACGATCGGCGACCATGCGCCGTGGTGGCGGGGGTACCGTGAACAGGCCGACCATGTCGCCCGGGTCAACGTCCTCCTTAGCCACGGGACCGTCCACCGGCCGGTTCTCGTCCTCCATCCGAGTACCAGCGGATGGGTGCTGTACGAGGGCCCGGCCGAGGGGGACGGCGGGAAGACGGAACCGAAGGCCGTCCGCGAGCTGCGGGAGGGCCAGGTCGACCTGCTTCTTCGCCTTGAGAGAAGGGGCATCGGGTACGACCTGGGCGACGATTGCCTTCTTGCCGAGCAGGGGACGGTCGAGGGCGACCGCTTGCGCCTCGGAGAGCTTTCCTATGAGGTTGTGGTGATTCCCCGCGGCACGCGCAACCTTCCCGGAAGGACGCTTGCCCTGTTGCGGGATTTCGCGAAGGGCGGCGGAACCCTCATCTCGGAGACGGAAACGATTGCTCTCGTCAATGGACGCAAGGAGGAGACCGGCGAGCGGCTCGGGGATTTCGCCATGGTAATGGAGTCGCGGAAGGCCCTGCTGGACGCGCTGGTGCCGTGGGTTTCCGGAGAGATCCGGCCCGCCGGGGAGGCGGACTGGGGTGAGGTGCTCTGCCGCGAGGTCACGCTCGCCGGGACAGAACGGGCGGCTTTCCTTTGCCGCCCCTTCGACGGCGAGGCTTCGATCCGCCTCGACCTCGGCGAAAGGCGTTGGACGGTGATCGATACGCGCACCGGCAAGGCGGGGGCGACCCTTTCCGGGAAGGTGGACCTGTCCCTCGGGCCGCGCGATCATCGCTTGCTCCTCGGCGCGGAGCTGGCAAAGGAAGTCCCGCCCCGTCCGCAATGGGTTCCGCTGCGCGAGGCGGTCCCGGTCGAACTTGCCGCCATCGAACCCGTGGGACCCAACGCCCTCGTCCTCGACTACTGCGACCTCCGGCTCGCGACCGAGCCGTTTTCCGACCTCAACACGATCAGCGCCGACCAGGCCGCCTACCGGGCGCACGGCTTTCCGGTCAACCCGTGGTCCTTTTCCATCCAGTACCGCCGGGCCTTCATGGAGCGTCGTTTTCAGGAAGGGAGCGGCTTCACCGTCGCTTATTCTTTCATTATCCAATCCGCCACGTTCGGCAACGGCCGCGCGGAACTCGAACTCGCGCTCGAGCGCCCGTGGCTGTACACGGCGGAGGTCAACGGCAGGTCTCTTGACCTCGGAAAGGCGGAGCCATGGTTCGACGAAGAGATGGGGAAGGTATCCATTTCCCGCTACGTGCGACCCGGCGGAAACACCCTCCGTTTGACCTGCCGGCCCTTTCACATCCTCGCGGAAACGATGCCGGTGGTTCTCCTCGGGGATTTCGCCCTCGAGCCGGTGGAACAGGGGTACCGGATCGTCGATGCCGGGCCGCTGCAACCGGGCGACTGGACCGTGGGGGGCCGCCCCTTCGATCCCTTCGGCCTGCGGTACCGTTTCACCTTCACCCTCGCTTCACCGGTGGACGGGCTGCACATCGATTTTGGAAAGGAGGCCGCCGCCTCGCTCCTTGAATGCTCCGTCGACGGGGAGGCGGGCGCCACCAGCTGCCGGCCGCAAAGGCCTCTGGAGCGGTGGGGCGCGCTCGCGGCGGGTGCGCATGTCCTCGAGGTGCTCGTCCGCGGAAGCCTGCGAAACCTTCTCGGACCCCATCATAATGACGGCCTCCCGGGACCCTGGAGCTGGCGCGATTCGCCCGAACACCAGCCCCCGGGCGCGGACTACCGGCGCACGGCCTCCGGCCTTTTTGCGCCGCCGAGGATAACCGCGGTGGCGAAGGGCCCCTGAACCGAAGCGTGCCCGCCCCGGAAAGTTCTACGTTCCTCGCCAAAAAATTTCCCATGCCACCGAACATTGTCCTGATTCTTGCCGACGATCTTGGCGCCTGCGACCTCGGCTTCTACGGGAACGCCGATGCCTCCACGCCGGTCCTCGACGCGCTCGCGGGGCGGTCCCTGCGCAACGAGGCCTTTTACGTCACGCCGGTCTGCGCGCCGACGCGCGCCGCCCTGCTGACAGGGCGGCACCATCTGCGCACCGGCGTGGCGGGCGTCCACGGCGGCAAGGACCACATTCACCGCTCGGAGACGCTCCTGCCGGAGGTACTGAAGGAAGCCGGCTACGTCAGCGGGATCTGGGGGAAGTGGCACAGCGGGACGGCCGACGGTTACCTTCCGCACCAGCGCGGCTTCGATGAGTCCCTTGTCCTTCGCCTCTACCGCCACCGTGACCCGCAGGGTTCGCTCAACGGCGGGCCCCGGGTCGACCTCGACGGCGAGTGGGGGGATGACGTCATCGTCGACCACGCCCTCGCCTTTGCCCGGCGGCACCGCGAACGCCCCTTCTTTGCCTTTGTTTCCTCCATGACCCCGCACGGGCCGCTCGATGCCCCGGAGGAGAGCGTCCAGCGCTTCATGGAGGAGCGGCACCTCAGCCGCCGCGGCGCCACTCTGCACGCGCAGCTCGCCCGTTTCGACGCGGCCATCGGCCGCCTTCTCAGCGGCCTCGAGGAGCTGGACACGAACGGACGCGAGACGATGGTCCTCTTCCTTTCGGACAACGGCCCGGCCATGTTCGAGAACGATTTCACGGAAGCCGAACGCGCCCGGCGCAACGTGCTGGCCTGGCGCGGCTGGAAAGGGGATGTCTGGGAAGCGGGGATCCGCACCCCGCTGCTCCTTCACCGGATCGGGCAGACCGCGTCCGCAGAGGTGCGCCAGCCGGCCGATGCCACCGATCTTCTGCCGACCTTCGCGGCATGGGCCGGCCTGGACGAGCTTCCCGTGGAGAAGCCGCTCGACGGTCGCGACCTCGGTCCGATGCTGGAAGGCGCGGAAATGCCGGCCAAGCCCGTTTACACCTGGGTCCATCCCGCCATTCCACCGGCGCCGGACCGCGGGGAGGAGCGGCGTCTGCAGAATGAACACAAGCCGCTGACGGAAGACGACAAACAGGCGCTGGATCCCGAGAGTCAGGTCATGGCCCTGCGCATGGGTGACTGGAAGTTGGTGCGCAACGGCGACCTCAATCGGCCGGGCGGGCCCTGGCCCGCCACCTTCCTAGGCAACCTGACCGCCGATCCCCGGGAAACGACCGACCTGCACGAGCGCTTTCCGGATCGACATGAGCACATGGAGGCGCGCCTCGACAGCTGGTTCACGGACATGAAGGGCGAGCCTCATTCCTTTGCGCCGCCACAGCACCGCATTCCCGCCTCCGGCGGTGCCTCCATCCTCGCCAGCCATGCCGCCTACGTCGGTCCGACGCTGTACAACAGCGTGCCCGCCTGCGAGGGCTTCGACCGGGCGGGGCAGCTCGTGCGCTGGAGTCTCCTTGCCGAGGCGCCCCGCCAGCTGCGCCCGGAGCTCGGTTGGTTTCGGGGCGGCGCCCTGCCTGCGGGGTCGCGGGTCGCCCTCCGTTCCAGCGGGGCCGAGGTCACCGGCCACGCCGGCGAAGGCGGGACCGTAACCTGGGACGGCTCCCTCGCCATCGACGCCGGCCCGGGCACCCTCGAGCTCGAGATCCTCGCCATGCCCGCACCCGCGGCACCCCTCGACCTCCTCCTCCTGCAGCTGCGGCCGGAATGAAGCCGCCTCGCGGGTTTTCTTTCAGCAATACTAATAACAAACATTAGAAAACACGATTTGACAGGCCTTGGGAAATTGCGCAGTCAGAATCTATGGATAAGGAGGGGTTGCCCACGTTTTTCGGTTTTCTGATTGTTCTTCTGACTCTAGGGCTCTTTCCGGTATCGAGTTCAGCGAGCTTCGACCTTGACCGGATGGAAGTGCGATCCCCGCAGCCGCCGGCCAATCATATGGAAACCATTGCCTATGTAAACGGGCGCTGGGTTATGGGGGATGCCAGAGGGAACGTTTCGAACAGCGTCGACGGCGAGACATGGGTGACACTGACGACGCCCTACGGAAAGTCACTTGAGGACATTGCCTTCTACAATGGGGTTTACCTTGTCCTCGGAGCGGACAACACGACCTTGTTGCTCTCGAGTGATCTGGTGAACTGGGAATGGACCCGGCCGGAGAATTTCCCCTTCAATCCAAACCAGTTTCTGGAGGCCTTTGGTTACCTGTATGTCGTCGGCTGGTCCGGAAGCCTTTGCCGTACCCAGGATCTGGTCACCTGGGAGGAGATCGACACCGGCGACCTCAACCGGGCGGAAGGGATTGCCTTCAACGGGTCGCGCATGGTCATGGTCGGTGCTTCCGGGGAAATCATGACTTCGGAAGATGGCACGAGCTGGACCTTGCGTCAGGAGGAGGTTCCGGGAATAGAGGGCCTGGGTAACAGCTTCCTGAGCGTCCACTGGGCGAATGAACAGTTTCTTGCCGGCGGGAAGGATGGCACGCTCATGACCAGCCCGGATGGCATCGAGTGGACCCTTGTCGAGACCCCGACGGAGGCATGGATTTTCATGATGCTGGAGGTGGATGGGACCCTCTTTTTTCCCGGCCGGAACGGGGAAATTTTGCGGACGGAAAACCTTGAGGACTGGGAAACCATCGCGACCGGGCTCACGGATACGATTTATGATATTGGGTATGACGGGGAGACCTTGCTGGCGGTCGGTCGCGGCGGCGGCGTCGCGCGGTCGACCAACGGGAGCGATTGGGATTTGCCTTTGGAGGATGCCTCGCGGGCGAATATGCTCCACCTTGCCCACCATGGGGGTACTTATCTGGCGACGGCTGCTAACGGGCTTGTCTTTATCAGCAACGATTCGGAAGCCTGGATCCCAGTGTTCGAGATCCCGGAGCAACGGCAATCCGCCGGGTTGGTGCATTTTCTCGGCCAGTTCACGCTGGTTACGAACAGCGGAGCAGCCTACACCAGCCCGGATGGCGAGACCTGGACGGAAGTAACGGGACCTGGCGACACCCCCAACAGGATTCGCGTCATCGACGATCGACTCTGGACCGTTGGCCTCAATGGAGAAATCTCCTGGACGACAGACCTCGTTGAGTGGACCGCCACGACCGCCGCAGCAGCAAACCTGACGGACATCGCCAAAGGCCCCGAAGGATATGTCGTTGCCAGCCTTCAGGACGGGCTTTTCTGGAGTGCCGACGGGAGCAGCTGGAATTCTCTCGGCATTGAGGAAACGCGGTCTTTGAGAACAACGGTGTATTTTCAGGGCCACTACTTTGCATTTGGATTTCCCGGTTTCCACTGGAAGAGTCGGGACGGAATGGAATGGAGCTTGGTGGATGACCCGCCACAGCCTTTCAACGTCCAGGATTATGTCATTGTCGAAGGGAGGCTTGTCCTCCCCGGCTACCTTGGCCGGGTGGATGTGTCGACGGACGGCGAAAGCTGGGAGTCCTTCACCTTGCCGACCTCCGGCAACCTGCAGGACATTGTCATCACGCCGAATCGTACGGTGGCCCTGGGTGGACGGGGGAGTATTCTCAGCTCGCCGGCGGATATCGGTCCCGGATTTGCGGCTTGGAGGGATTTACGCTTTAATCTTCTTCAACGGCTTGATCCGGAGCTATCGGGCCCGGATGCGGATCCGGACAATGACCGGCTTCCCAATCTGCTTGAGTATCTCAGCAACAGCCAACCGCTGATTGCGGATTTGATCCCGCCCGTCAGCTTCGGCCTCGTAGCCGATGCCGGCTCGCGTCGGCCGTTCCTATCCTACCGGCGCAGCCTGGCCGCTGGTGATGTCCTGACTGAGGTGGAGGTTTCCGCGGACGGAAAAACATGGCACCCGGCCACCGCCCCGGACTCGCCGCTGGGGGGCGTTGCCGAGGAGACGATCGCGCCCTTTGACACGGAAACGGACACTGTCTCGCTCCGGTTTGCCAGCACCGGGCAATCGCTAGAGCGTGCTTTCGTGAGGCTGCGCCTGTCGCTCAGTGAAGAAGAGTGAACCGGGGCCGGACGCGGGCAGCGGCAACGCCGGTTTATCTGTGGGCGAAGGGCGGATGCCCGGGGAATTGAGTTGCTTTCTAAACAGTTTTAACCGCGCTTCAATTGCCGGTCCGGGCGGTAGAGAAAAGGCTGGTAGCATGAACATGTGTTTTCGACTCGGGTTGTGGATGCTCCTGTCGGTTGGCTCCACCCTGTGGGCGGTGGAAGAAGGGCCTATCCTTGACCGCATCCACGCGAACGAGCCGTCCATCCCTTCCCGGGAGGAGGTAATTTCTCCCCGCGTGCAGGGCGACCAGAAACTCCATCTCGTGATCCAGGCGGCCATTGACCGCCTCAGCCATGCGGGGGGAGGGACGGTCCGTCTCGAGAAGGGAGCGTATCCCCTCAACGGGCCGATCCGGATGAAGAGCGGGGTCCGCCTGCATCTGCCCGAAGGGGCCCGTCTGGAATTCAGCGGCGATCCGGAAGATTTTCTGCCCGCCGTTTTCACCCGCTGGGAGGGAACACTGGCGTTTAATTACTCGCCCATGCTGTATGCTTTTCAGGCCCGGGATATCGCCTTGACCGGCAAAGGGACCATCAGCGGCAACGGAGGCAAGGCGTTTGCCGCCTGGCGGGAGAAGCAGGATCCCGCCCAGGACCGTTTGCGCAAACAGGGCAACGAGGGCGTCCCCCTGTTTGAAAGGGTCTACGGGGAGGGCGATTTTTTACGGCCTCCGCTGGTGCAGTTCATCAACTGCCGACGCGTCCGCATCGAGGGGCCCACCTTTACGGATTCGCCCTTCTGGATCGTCCATCTGGTCTTTTCCGAATACGTGGTCGTGAGGGACATCCGTGTGGACAGTCAGCGTCTCAACAACGATGGCGTGAACCCCGATTCCTCCGCCTACGTTCTCATTGAGGACAGCTACTTCCGTACGGGGGACGATGCCGTGGCCATCAAATCCGGTCGCGACGCCGAGGGCCGCGGAATGGCGATGCGTTCCGAGAACATCGTGATCAGGAACAATACCTTTGCCGAAGTGCACAACGGGGTTGCGATCGGCAGTGAGTTGTCGGGGAGTGTCCGGAACATTCTAATTGAAAACTGCCGCTTCGGGACCGGTGGCAACCTGATCTATTTCAAAAGCAACCTTGACCGGGGCGGCGAGATTGCGGGCGTGGTTGTGCGGGACATCTCCGTCGGGCACGCGAAGGATTCCCTGCTCCGCTTCCAGACCAATTATCACAGCTGGCGCGGAGGCAATCATCCCACCAGCTTCCGCGACATCCTCGTAAAGGACATTCATTGCGGGCAAGTCGACGGGGTGGGGATCTGGACCAACGGGCTGGAAAGCCGTCCTTTGCAGAACGTGGTCCTGAAGAACATCACGATCGAGAAGGCGGAGACGCCGGTACGCATGTCCGGGCACGACGACGTGCGCTTCGAATCCGTTTTCATCAACGACCGGGAGGTCGGCCGACCGAAGAACGGGGAGCGATAAGGGCGAAACATGAACGGCAAGCGGCGGCGTTTTTTAAAGACAACGGGAGTCCTTGGCTTATCGGGGATCTGCGGGCACGGACTCTTTGGCCGGAAGGACCCCGTCGACCCCGGGCATTCACCGGAGAGGGTTCCTCTCGCGAAGCACTACCGTTCGCGCGTCCTCCGGACCGAACTCCTTTCCGGTCCCGTCGTCGTGGATAGCCTGAAGCTCCTGCGCCGCGGGGAAAACTGGTTTGTACGCGCGGAGTCGAAAGACGGGGCCGTGGGTCTGGCCATGGGGCATGTCAAATGGCTGCCGCAGTTCCACCCGCTCTTTGTACAGCTGATCGCCCCGTTTTTCGAGGGCAAGGACGCGCGCGGGCTGGATGCCCTTGTTGATGCCGTGTACGAGAGCGAAAACTACTACAAAATGCAGGGGCTTCCCTTCTGGATCTGCGTGGCCTCGGCGGAATTCGCTCTGCTGGACCTTCTCGGGCGGGTGGCCGACAAACCGGTGGCCGAATTGCTCGGTGGACTCAGGACGAAGACCATCGATCTGTATCGGGCGAACAACTACCGCGACCGCGATGCCGAGGCCTCACTCGCCAGCATCGCCGAAAACGTCGCGGAAACGGGGGTCAAGGCCTTAAAGATCAAAGTCGGTGGACGCATGCTCAAAGGCGACCGTGTCCCGGACCGGACCCGTCAACTGGTCGCGAAAGTGGCCCATGCCTTCGGTTCCACCCACACTTTGTACGCGGATGCGAACAGTTCCTATCTTGCTCCCGAGGCCGTGCGGGTGGGACGGTTGCTGCAGGATCACGGATTCGCCTTTTTCGAGGAACCGGTGCCCTTCGACTTTCATGAGGAAACCCGCCGCGTCGCCCGCAAACTGGAAATTCCCATCGCCGGGGGAGAGCAGGAAAGCAGCCTCTACCGGTTCTGGTGGCTGATCGCCAACGGCGCCCTGCAAGTGGCGCAGCCGGACCTGTTTTATTTCGGTGGCATGATCCGGTCGTTGCGCGTGGCCGAAATGGCCGAGGCTGCCGGCATTCAATGCATCCCGCATATTTCGGGATCCGGAATGGGCTTTCTGTACATGGCGGTGTTCGCCTCCTGTGCCCCGGCAATGGGTCCCTACCAGGAATTCAAGGGACTGAACCGCGAAGTACCGTGGGAGCCTTCGGGCGGAGGGGATCTGGTCATCAAGGATGGACGGATGACCGTTCCCACCGGTCCGGGAATGGGCGTGGACTACGATCCCGGCTACCTTGCCGGAGCCCGGGAAGTCATGATCGGGACCTAGGCGCCTCCGGAAGGATGGACGGCCCTTCATGCCAGTATCCGTCGATGAGAGTGTGGATCTGGTCGGATTCAAGCGCCCCACGTTCATTATTGTGGAGGAGGCGGGAGAGGACACTCACCGCGGTCCTGCCCACCGCTTCCCCGTCCTGTTTCATTCCCGCAAGAAGATTGTCCTCGGCGCTGAGATTGTAGTCCACCACCCCCAGATCCTCCGGCACCCTGATCCCCTTCCGGGACAGGTGCGGCATGAGCTGGGGCAGCTGGCGGCTGCCGGTGACGAGGATATCGGGGGTGGACTGTTCTCTCCAGCGGTCGAACGCTCTGCTGCTCCATTTTTTGAGGAGCAGGGGCGGAATGGGGTACTCCCGTTCTTCGAGAAACTGTTTGGAAAGAAAGGCCGCGATCCATTTGTTTTCCACCCGTTCGGTGGAATTCTGGAGAAGGACCAGCCCCGGTCGGCGATAGCCGCGCTTTTTCACCTGCGACAAAAGCTCCAGCATCATGCGGAAGTGGTTGTTGCTCACGATGTGGAGCTTGGGAGAACGCAGGGTGTATCCAAAAGTCACGGCACAGAATTTGCCCCACTCCAGCCGAATGGTGCCGCCGGCCCGGCGGAAGGGGGCGATGAGAAGGCCCGTGATTCCTCTTGATTCAAGGATCTGCTGGGCGCGCCGCGGCGTCATCCCGGGCGTGTTCAAATCGAAGGGTTCCAGCTTGTGTCCCAGTTTTTCCGCCTGTTCACAGGCCCCGGCATAGTACTCGCAGAAGAGAGGGACCTCTTTCCAGTGGTAGTCTTTTTCGTTCGCGCAAACCCAGGCGAGGGTACTGGAAAAGAGCCGCTTTTTCGTGGAGTGGCGATAGGCCACGAGGGCGGACAGGGCCGGATCGGGCCGATACCCCATGCGCGCGGCGGTTTCCGAGATCAATTTTCTTGTTCCCGGGGCAATGCTGTGGTGGTCGCGCAGGGCCAGCGAGACCGTGGTGAAATGATAGCCTGTTTTTTCCGCGATTTGCCGGAGAGTGACCCTTGAGGTTGCGCTCATATTCGAGTGGGGTAGGTGGAGAGCCGTTGAATTCAACAATTATAAATCCTCCCCCGGTTGTCAATGGCAGGCGGCCTCTCTAACAACCCGCCTTCAGGTGAGACTGACCCAGAACACTTACTCACGCTCCAAGTTCAGCCTCAATGGAGACTGGCACTACATCGTTGATCCCTATGAAACGGGCAGCCGCAATCACCGCGACTGGGTCCATTTCGCGGAGGTGGAAAGCCTTGCCCGGCGGGCCTATGGAAGCGACCTTCGCGGTGGGCAGCCATGGGAACGCATTGAATATGATTTCCGGCGATCCCCGGTGATGCGGGTCCCCGGTTCCTGGTCCCACCAGGTCACCGAGTTGACCTACTACGAAGGGTCGGTCTGGTTTCAGCGCGATTTTAAGCATCCGGGCGCAGGGAAGGACCGGCGTATCCGGCTGCGGATTGAAGCGGCCAACTACCATGCCGAAGTTTATCTGAACGGGCGCTACGTCGGTGACCACCGAGGCGGCTTTGATCCCTTTGAATTCGAGGTGACGCCATTTCTGAAAGAAGGGGAGAATTCGATCGTTGTTCATGTCGATAACCGCCGGGAAAAAGGACGTGTGCCCGGCATGACGACGGACTGGTGGAACTACGGAGGGATCACACGGGACATCTACCTTTTCGAGGTTCCCGGGACCTGGATTCTTGACTACCATCTGCAGCTTTCGACGCGCGAAAAGAGCCTTCTCGAGGGCCATGTGCAGGTGGCGGGGGAGGCCTTGTCCCGCGACGTCGAAATTTCCATACCGGAACTATCGCTTCATCAGTCCCTTTGTACCGACGCGGAGGGACGTGCCTCCTTTCAGCTTTCCGCCCCGGGGCTGACGCGGTGGAGTCCCGACAATCCCAAATTGTATTCCGTGCGGTGGAAGGCGGGGGAGGATGAGCTCGAGGACCGGATCGGCTTTCGAACCATCGAGGTCCGGGACACCCGTCTTCTCCTGAATGGCGAACCCCTGTTTCTGCGTGGAATCTCCGTGCATGAGGAAAACCCGACCGTTCCGCGCCGGAACTACCTGCGGGAGGATTGCGAGGAGATCTTCGACCTTGCCGGCGACCTGCATTGCAACTTCCTGCGGCTGGCCCATTACCCGCACAATGAGCACATGCCGCGCA
>JAAAOD010000251.1 GCA_009908535.1 Verrucomicrobiota bacterium | reverse complement strand
GGAAGGCATGACCTGGCAGATGAACGCGCTCTCCAACCTCGGTCTCTTCGGACGTTTTGTCGGCATGCTCACCGACTCACGCAGTTTCATGAGCTATTGCCGGCACGAGTATTTCCGCCGCCTGTTATGCGACCTCGTCGGCGGGGACGCCGAACGCGGGGAACTCCCCATGGATAAGGAGCTTCTCGGCGGCCTTGTCGCCAACATCAGTTACCACAACGCAGCCGCCTTTTTCGGCTTCGATCTCGGAAACTACCAACCCGGCGCATAAAATTATGGATACAGTAAGAATCGGCATCATCGGCATCGGCAATATGGGTTCCGCCCACGTCCGCAACATTCAAGCCGGTAATGTGAAAGGCATGGAGGTCTCCGCCGTCTGCGACCGCAACAGGGAGCGTGGAGATTTGTTTCCGGATATCCCCTTTTTCGAGCGCGGGGAGGACCTGATCAGCAACGACAAGGTGGACGCCGTTCTTGTCGCGACTCCTCACTACGATCATACCACCCTTGGAATCTCGGCCCTTGAAGCCGGGAAACACCTCCTCGTGGAGAAACCGATCTCCGTGCACAAGGCGGACTGTGAACGGCTGATCGGTGCGCACACGGACGACAAGCTCGTCTTCGCCGCCATGTTCAACCAGCGGACCGATCCACGATACCGCAAACTAAAGGAACTGATCGCCTCCGGTCAGACCGGAAGGATCCAGCGCGTGGTCTGGAACATCACGGACTGGTTCCGCACGGAAAACTACTACGCCTCCGGCGGTTGGCGGGCGACATGGAAAGGGGAGGGTGGCGGCGTCCTCCTCAACCAGTGCCCGCATCAGCTCGATCTCTGGCAATGGCTCTTCGGAATGCCGGACCGCGTGCGCGCCTTTTGCGAACTCGGGCGCTACCATGATATCGAGGTGGAGGACGACGTGACCTGTTACATGGAATATAAGAACGGCTGCAAGGGCGTCTTCATTACAACCACGGGGGAGGCGCCCGGCACCAACCGCCTCGAAATCACGGCCGAGAATGGAAAGATTGTCGTGGATTCCCGCTACGAAGGGATTTTCTGGACCCGGAACGAGGTCCCGATGAGCGAATGGTCGGCGACAACGAGCGGCGGCTTCAGCAAACCGCCGGTCTGGGATATTCATATTCCGGTTCCCGGTGGGAACGGGCCGCAGCACCTTGGGATCCTGCGGAATTTCGCGGACGCCGTCCTTGATGGGAAAGAGCTGATCGCACCCGCGGAGGAAGGCATCCACTCGGTGGAACTGGCGAATGCCATGCTGTTCAGTGGATTCCGGGAGGAAACGCTGGCGATGCCCATCGACGCGCAGGCCTATGCGGATCTTCTCCAGGAAAAGATCGAAACCTCGACGTTTCAAAAGAAGAAAGTGCAGGAAGGGATCGCCTCCGATTTCGACAACGCCTGAAAGGAATTACCATGAATCAACGGGACGGAATGAATTACGCGCCGGAGTCGGCGGGAACGGAAAAAGTGGTCGGTCCGGGGGAATTTCCCTTTGCGGCGGCGTTTCTCGATCACGGGCACATCAACGGCCAGGTCAAGGGGCTCCTCGAGGCGGGGGGCGAATGCCGCTGTGTCTACGATCCGCAACCCGAGCGGGCAAAGGCCTTCGCGGAAAAGTTCGGCGGCCTCAAGGTGTCCGAATCCTTCGAGGAGATCCTCGAGGATCCGGAGATCCAACTGGTGGCCGGGGCCGCCGTTCCGTCCGAACGGTGCGGGATCGGTCTGCGGGTGCTGGAGGCCGGGAAGGACTACTTCACCGACAAATCCCCTTTTACGACCCTCGCGCAACTGGAACAGGCCAAGGAGGCGGTGGAACGCACGGGCCGCAAATACATGTGCTACTACTCCGAACGCATCCACACCGAAGCGGGTTTCCACGCCGGGGAACTGATCCGCCAAGGAGCGATCGGGGATATTCTGCAGGTCCTGATCATGGCCCCGCACAACCTCAACAAACCCTCCCGTCCGGACTGGTTCTTCGACAAGGAAAAGTACGGCGGCATCCTGACCGACATCGGTTCCCACCAGTTTGAGCAGTTTCTCACCTATACCGGGGCGAAAGACGCCAAGGTGCGCTTCGCCCGCGTCGCCAATTTCGCCAATGCGGACAAGCCCGGGTTGGAGGACTTCGGAGAGGCGAGCCTCGAAGCGGATAATGGTGCTTCCTGCTATTGCCGCCTCGACTGGTTCAACCCGAAAGGACTGCGCACGTGGGGCGACGGCCGTACTTTCATCCTCGGAACGAAGGGGACCATGGAGGTGCGCAAGTACATCGACCTTACAAGCGAGCCGAAGGAAAGCCAGGTCATCTACCTCGTCGATGAAGAGGGCGAGAAGCGGATTCCCTGCGCCGGCAAGGTCGGTTTCCCCTTTTTTGGGCAGCTGATCCGCGATATTCTGGACCGTAGTGAAACTGCCATGACACAGGACCATTGCTTTAAGGCGGCCGAACTGGCCATGCGCGCCCAGGCGGTCGCCGACGGGTGCAAACCGGCCTGAGCGCTTTGTCTTGTATCAGACGGTGCGGATCTCCTCGGAAAACCGGCAGCGCATTTCCTCGAGACGCGTGACACCGCCGGAGCAGACCAGTCGCTGGGAAACCATGGCGCGGAGGCCTTCCGCAAGCATGCCCGCGGGGATTTCCCATGCACGGAAGCGCTCCAGGGCCGCCCGCGAATTTGTGGCATGCAGGGTCGCCACGACGGTATGGCCGGTGATGGCGGCCCGGAAGGCGGCTTGTGCGGTGGCCTTGTCGCGGATTTCCCCGACAAAGAGAATATCGGGATCCTGGCGAAGAAAGGCCCGGATAGCCGCCGCAAAGGTCCATCCACCCCTCTCATCGACCTCGCATTGCACCGCGCAGGGAAGTTCCCGTTCGACCGGATCCTCGATCGTCAGCAATTTTCGGCCTTCGGTGCTGATTGCGGCAAGGAGAGCGCAGGCGCTGGTGGTCTTGCCGGACCCCGTCGGTCCGGTGAAGAGGTAAAGACCGGGTTCGTAACGGGCGCGGGAGAGGAGCTTCGCATCGGTTTCCCGTGGAAAGCCAAGCTCCGCCAGCGAAGGTTTTCCGGCGAGGGGGCGGTGGACGCGCAGGACCATGCTTTCCCCGCCATGCGTTTGCAGGTGGGAAGCGCGCATTTGAATGCCGGAACCGTCCTTTTCGATGGCGATGCGCCCATCCTGGGGGAGACTGTTCGCGGCGGTGGAAAAGCGGCACCACTTTTTCAGAATGCGGAGGCAGGTCGCCGCCTCCACCCCATCCCAGCGTGCGAGCGTCCGCATGCGTCCTTCCAGATGCGCGCGAAGACAACCGGCGGTTTCCTCCCGTTCCACGTGGATGTCGGTGGCGCCGTGGCGAACCAGAGCGAAGAGAATGTCGCGGAGGCGTCGCCTTCGGACATTTTCATCCGCGATATTGGACAATTCCCTCCCTGCAGGTAGAGAAAACTTGGTTTCCGGTTTGTCCGGGAACGCAAGGACCCATTCCCACGAGGAGGCCTTCTTTCCGAGGACATCGGCGAGGGCCGGTGCCAGACAGGGCCCGCCGGTGACCGGTCGCCTGGACGCGCCGCGCCCGCTCTCGAGGGGAAGGAAACCCGCCCGGCGGAGTTGTGCCGCGGAGGCGTCATCCGCTGCTGGTTCGGGCGTCGTCGCATGCGACAGGTAACGCACCCCGAGAGAGGCCGCGAGGGCGGATCCACCGGCCCGGGCAAGGATCCGCCGCAGGAGGCTGTCCTCTTCCCCGTCCGAACGCCACCTCCGGAGTTCCTCCTCGAATTCTTCACCGCCCACCGGCTCCGGAACAAACCAGTCACGTAGTTCACCCGGCGAGACTTCGTAGGGGAAAAGTGGGTACGAAAAGCGGTCCTTACCTTCATTCATCCCGGAAGCTGATGTTGGCTTCCCGGAATTTCTGTTTCATTTCGTTGGGATACTGGGCCTTCTCGAGCGCGTCGTTCGGATCCACTTCCCCGAGGTTGACGAGGCTGGAGAGGTGGGCGTCGAGGGTAATCATGCCGTACTGCGAGCCGGTCTGGATTTCCGATGCGATGCGGTAGGTCTTGTTTTCCCGGATAAGAGCCGCGATGGAGGTGGTGGAGACCATGATTTCAAAGGCCGCCACACGTCCTCCGTCTTTTTTCTTGAGCAGAACCTGCGAAATAACCGCGACAATGGAAGCGGCCAGCTGCGTGCGGATCTGGTCCTTCGTCGCCTCGGGAAAGGCGTCCACAATGCGGTCGACCGTTCGCGCGGAGCCCGTGGTGTGGAGAGTGCCGAAGACGAGGTGACCGGTCTCCGCCGCCGAGACGGCGGCCTCAATGGTCTCGAGGTCGCGCATTTCCCCGACGAGAATGACGTCCGGATCCTGGCGCAAGGCTCCGCGCAAGGCTTCCGAAAAGGAGGGCGTGTCGTTGCCGACTTCGCGCTGACTGACGATGCAGTTCTTGTGCTCGTGGTAATACTCGATCGGATCCTCCACCGTGATGATGTGGCCGTCCCGGTTCTCGTTGATCCAGTTGACCATGGTGGCGAGGGTGGTCGACTTTCCCGATCCGGTCGGCCCGGTGATAAGGACGAGGCCGCGCGGCCGCGTGAGCAGTTCCTTCACCCGGTCCGGCAGGCCGATCTCTTTAAGGGAGAGCAGCTTGTTGGGAATCGTCCGCAGAACGAGGCCGTAGTTGCCTTTGTTTTTCATTACGCTGACCCGGAAACGCGCCTGGTCCATGAAGGCGAAACCGAAGTCCGCGCCTCCACGCTTCTTCAGTTGTTCCTGCATGGCATCGGAGGTGATGGCCTGCATCAGTGCCTTGGTGTCCTCCGGGCGCAGATCGGGTCCGTCGACGGGCACCATCGAACCGCTGATGCGCAGGGTCGGCGGTTGCCTGACCTGTAAGTGAAGGTCGCTGGCTTCTTCCGCGACCATCAGCTCAAGAAGATCATTCATTTCATACGGGCAATCTGTGACGTCCGTATCGGTAAATTCGCTGCTCATCGTCATGATTGTCTTGCTGTTACGGGTTCCCTCATCTTTGCCAATCCCCTGGGGGAACAGAGGTAGTTTTTCACAGGCTGCTTACGGAAGGCAAACGGGAAAATGGGCCACGCGCGGACGCGGGCAGGAAGGGCGGAACCGCTCTTTCCGGCAGCTCCCCGGAAAGAAATCCCCTCCAGACCCTGTCGAGGAACTTGAGGCCAGTATTCTCGGGGTTGGGGATGCTGCCCTTCACGAAGACCGGACGCTGTCCCGCAATGCCCTTGGAGCAGGCAAGGCAGCCCGCGGGCCGGATGAGCTGCTCAGCACTGCGGAGAGAGTACCTTTCCGCAAACATTTTCCACTGCGGCGGAACGGCGCATGCGCTCGCACAGTGCGGACAGCTGGACGGCAACATTCGTTGATGGAGCAGCAGAAGGCAGACCGTTTCCACTTCCCGGGTTGACTGGCCCAGATCCTCCAGCCGCCGCAGGACGCCCCTCGTGCTGGCGGCATGGAGGGAACTGTAGACGCGGTGTCCGGTCCGCGCCGCCTCCACGGCCACGGAGGCCGTCGCGGAATCGCGGATTTCGCCGATAAGGAGACTGTCCGGCGATTGGCGCAGGAAGGCCCGCAGCGCTTCCGCAAAGCCGAATCCCCGGGACGGATCGACCGCCACCTGCTGAACACCGGCAAGCCGCGTCTCCACCGGATCCTCGGCGGCGAGGATCTTCTCGTCCGCCTGCACGGCAAGACGCAGGAAGGCGTGCAGGGTCGTCGATTTGCCCGATCCGGTAGGGCCGGCGGTCAGCACCATTCCTTCGCCTTTCCGGAGGTCGCCTTTTAGCTTCGCCGCCTCTTCCGGCGTGAATCCGATCCCCTCAAGGTCGCGGGGCTGCTCGGGCGGGTCGAGGAAACGCAGGACGAGAGCATCGCCGTGCAGCGCCGGTACCACGGAAAGCCGGAGTTTCCGCGAGGGAGTGTGTCCGCGTGGAGGAAGGGAGAGGTTGCCCTCCACGGGCTGTCCGGCCGCCCGCGCGCCGCAACCCGCCGCGGCAAGGGCCATGTTCAGGAACCACCTGCCTTTGTCACGGCTCATCTCCTGGGTAAGGCGGAGCCCTTGCGCCGCACGCACCCGCGCGCGGTACCCCTTTTCCGTGGGTTCAAGATGCCAGTCGGAGGGGTTTTCGCGTTCCAGCAAGGACCGTATTTCCTTAAAAAAGGCCTCCGGCTCTTCACCGCCCTGCGCGGTGACGACAGGGGTGTTCTCTCCCTTTTCCTCAAGACCGAGACACCATTGCTGATACAGGGAAGGGAGCACCAGAATGGGGCATTCCCCCGCCTTCCCTTTCCCGTCAAAGTGTGGAAGCGAGGCCGGATGGGAAAGGAGAAAAAGCGGCTGGACCGGCTCCCCGAGCCGCAGGGCCTCTGCCGCGGGAACTTCCGGAATCCGGCTCGGGGTACCGCGCCCGCGACCCTCGCGGAACAGCAAAGGCAGCCCGTGCCGCTGCATGAGAAGAGGGGAAACCGCTTCCCAGAGGCCTTCGGGCACGCCTTCCCAGTGGCGGAGGCAAAGGATCTCGTCTTCGAGGGGATTTGCGGGTGTCTCCGGTTGGCTCAATTCCGGCCGCAACAGCCGCAGGGCGGGAAACAGAAAGGGGCGGTAGGCGGTCACGGCCGCCATCCTTCGTCCTCCCTTGTTGGGACGCCAGCTTTCCTTTCGCCTGAAATCGGGTAGCGGAGCTGCCCTTCCTCAGGTACGCGGCGCGAAGCCCGCCTTGCGATAAACTTTACTCAAGATACGGAAGGCGCGTTTCTGGGCCTCCGCAGCGCCTTCCTTGAAAACCTCGTCGAGGTAGCCTTTGTCCTCGTGGATCTCCGCATAGCGCTCCTGGATCGGTTCCACGGCCCCGATCACCGCGTCGGCAACGGCCTCCTTGAACGCTCCATAGCCGGCCCCTTCGAATTCACTTTCCAGGTCGGCAATCGGACGCCCGCTGCAGGCGCTCAGCAGGGTGAGAAGGTTGCTGATTCCCGGCTTTTCGTCCGTGGCGCGGATCTCGCTGCCCGAATCGGTCACCGCGGAGCGAACTTTCTTCCGCAGGGTCTCCGGGGAATCGAGAAGATAGAGGCATCCCGACTGCGTGGGATCTGATTTCGACATCTTCCTTTCCGGATCCTGCAGCGATTTGATCCGCGCCCCTGTCTTGGGAATATGCAGGTCCGGGACCTTGAAGGTCGCCGAGTAGGTCTGGTTGAATTTCTGGGCAAGGTCCCGACACAATTCCACATGCTGCTTCTGGTCTTCCCCCACCGGGACAAGATCGGCATTGTACAGGAGAATGTCCGCCGCCATGAGCAGAGGATAGTTGAGCAGGCCTGCGCCGATAAAGCCGCCGTCTTCACGTTGCGATTTGTCCTTGAACTGCGTCATGCGTTCCAGTTGCCCAATCGGGCAAAGGGTGCCGAGAATCCAGGCCAGCTCCGTATGCCCGATGACATGGCTCTGGCAAAAGAGATGGCACTTTTTCGGATCGAGCCCGCAGGCGATGTATAGGGCGAGGCTTTGGTAGGTGGCTTTGCGGAGTTCCGCCGGGACATATGGCACCGTGATCGCGTGCAGGTCGACGATGCCGAAAAAGCAGGTATGGCTTTCCACGAGGCCGGCCCAGTGGCGAATGGCACCAAAGTAGTTGCCGAGGTGGAGCTGACCACTTGGCTGGGCGCAGGTAAGAACGACGGGAGGCGGCGATTCCTTGCTCATTTTCGGGGGGGGAAATCAGGTGGGTAGGAGAAGGTCAAGGGCTTCAAGATATCGTTCACGGGTTTTTCGGATGACATCCTCCGGCAGTGATGGACCCGGCGCCGACTTGTCCCAGGAAAGAGTCTCAAGATAATCCCGGACGTACTGCTTGTCGAACGCGGTTTGTGGCCGACCCGCTTCGTACTGGTCCACCGGCCAATAACGGGAGGAATCCGGTGTCAGGATTTCGTCTATCAGCACCAGATTCCCCATTTCGTCCGTTCCAAACTCGAATTTCGTGTCCGCGAGCAGCAAACCCGCCTTGCGCGCAGCCGCCGATCCGAGTGCGAAGAGCTTCAGGCTGATGTCGCGGACCTCTTCAAATCGCTCCTCCCCGATGAGGCGGGTGCCTTCCTCTGGCGTGACCGGCTCGTCATGCTGCCCCGTCCCGGCTTTGGTAGTGGGTGTGAAAAGCGGCGCCGGAAGGCTTTGACTTTCCCGCAGGCCCGACGGGACCGGGATGCCAAAGAGCGACCCCGTGCGAAGATAATCTTTCCAGCCGCTCCCCGCGAGATACTGGCGCACCACTGCCTCAATGGGCAACGGCTGCAGCTTCCTCACCAGCATTGATCGGGGAATCAGCGAGGCATGATCCCGCAGAACCTCGGCCAGCCTGGCCGGGTGTTCGGGAACGAGGTGATTTTCGATCAACGGCTCCGTCTCCTCGAACCAGTACAAACTGAGCTGGGTCAGGAGAATGCCCTTACCGGGAATGCCGTCCGGCAGTACCACATCAAAAGCACTTAACCGGTCCGTGGTGATAATGAGGTAATGCGCGCCCGTATCGAAGATTTCCCGCACCTTACCGGAGCCCACCCGCGGATAAGGCAGGCCGTCGATTTCACGCAGCGCCGTCTCGGGAAGAAGAGAGTGGATGGTGGAGCGATCAAGGTGGTATTGCATGGCGCGTAAGGAGAAAAAGGGCAGCGTGAAGATTCGTCCCGTGCAGGCAAATTTTTTTAGAAAAAGCTTGCGGGTCGGTTTAGCCGTCGTAGCTTGCTCCGTTTTCTTCCAAGCGTGTCCCGTTCGTCTAGCCAGGCCTAGGACACTGGGTTTTCATCCCAGCGACAGGGGTTCAAATCCCCTACGGGACGCCATTTTTTTCTGGTTTCTCTGCCGGTGAAGCCGGAGCAAAGAGGGTGAACTCGATGCTGGTGCCCCGGTCTTTGGCCGAGTCAATGAAGAATCGGCCGCCGAATTTCTGGCAAAGCTGATAGGCCTTTGTGAGGCCGTAGCCCCCTCCCATTGTGCGACGCCCGGTGGTATTGCTGGCGCGATATCCGAACTGGATCACTTTCGGGATCTCATCCTCCGGAATCCCAATGCCCTCGTCCACCACGCGAAGCCGCAGCCCGTCGGGCTTCTCTTCGCCGAGGCGCAGAAAAATGTCGCTTCCGGGCTTTGAATACTTGCGCGCGTTCGCGACGAGGTCGCGGATGGTGTCATGAAGCACCGGGGGAGCTTTCAGGGTGGCCCCGGGGGAATGGATCTGGAACTCGATACGGTATCCATTCTCCGTGTTCGGGGCCGGGGCATAGACAAAATGAAAGCGGCCCTGGCTCACCTTTTCCGTCGCCGTCAGAAACCGGGTCAAATTCCGATGAAAGGCTTCGCAGGGAATCGATTGCCAATCGAAGCGGTCCTTGCGGAATTCGCCCAGCCGAGAGGCCGCCTCAGCGAGGGTTTCCAGGATGTCCCCAAGCGGCTTCCGCTGCTCCGGATGGGTTCTCATCAACGCCTTCACGGAACGGGCAAGGTCGCGAAAACGCTGTTCGATTTCCCCGAAACGCTGGCTGAAATCGGGCCCCGAGAGCGTCATGAGAACATCGACGCAAAAAGCGGAATACGGCTGCAGGGCGGAAATGCCGGAAGCGTCGGAGAGAGCCTCGATCTGCCGTTCCAGAATGTTGAAGATGTTCAGAAGGCTGTGGTTGTCGAGGAGGTGGCCTTCCCGGTCCTCGAGCTGCAGCTGCCCTGTAATTTCCTTCCGCACGGTGGATTGGAAAATTGACCGGCCACGGCTTCCAGGGCAATTCTTTCCGTAAAAGAGCTTTTTCTCAACCGGTGACCGCGCCGGCGAGGTTGAAGATGGGGAGGAACATCGCCATGACGATCGATCCGATGACGACCCCGAGGAACACGATGAGCGCCGGTTCCATCAGGGAGGTCAAGGCATCCACCGTCGTCTCGATCTCGGCATCATAAAAATCGGAGATTTTCCCCATCATGCCATCGACGTTACCGGTTTGTTCGCCGGCCCGGGCCATGTGTTTGACCGTGGGAGGGAAATAAGGCAGCTCGGCAATGGTATCCGAGAGTTGTCCTCCCTGGCTGATATTGCGGGTGATGTCCCGGCAGGCCGATTCGATGAAAGTGTTTCCGCTCGCTTTCGAAACAATCTCGAGCGTGCGCAGGATGGGGACGCCACTGCGCAGCAGAATGGCGTAGGTGCGGCAGAAACGGGAAAGGGCGATCTTCTGGATCAAGTCTCCAAGGACGGGAACCCGGAAAAAGGCCTGGTCTTTCATGCGTCGACCCCGGGGCGTGGCGATAAGCTTTTTCAGGGCGAACCAGAAGAGAACCAGCCCCCCGATGATGTAGAGGATGTTCCCCTTCATGAAATTGGAGGTGTTGATCAGCCACTGCGTCGGTTTCGGCAGGTCCTTTCCGAAACTGGAGAACATGTCGGCAAAGACGGGGATCACAAAGATGAGGAGGACCTGGACAAGCCCGATGGCCAGCGCGATGACCGCGATGGGATAGGTCATCGCGCTTTTCACCTGCTTCGTCAGCTTGACGGAATCTTCGAAGTAGACGGCGACTTTGCCAAGGATGGGGCCGAGTCCCCCCGAGGCCTCGCCCGCTTCCACCATGGAAACGAATAGATTCGGGAAAGCGTTTGGATATTTGGCGACTGCTTCGGAAAAAGCCGTTCCCCCCGAAACGTCGTTGCGGACATTCCGGATGATGATCTTGAAAACGGGATCTTCGGTCTGGTCCTGCAGGGCCTCGAGCGCGGAGACCAGCGGCAGCCCGGCCTCCAGCATGGAGGAAAGCTGCTGGGTGAAAACGGAAAGCTGGTCCAGCTTGATGTTCTTCTTGTGGGCGCGCTTTTCGAATTGTTTCTGTTTGGCCAGCCGTTGGTTTTCCAGAAAGGACGACTTCTTTTTGGTCGACAAGGAAGCACGACGGCCGGGAGCTGCTGCGGAGATAATGGCCATGCTGAATGCAGGCAAGGGGTTGCGACCAGTGTCTGGCAACGCAGGGACGGGATTGTCCCTCGTTTTTCACGCGAATTTAACCGGGTGGTCCCCGGCCCGCCGGCGTTGTAAAGGCTCCGTAAAAGGACGGCCTACCCGACCTTGGCGAGGAGAGCATCGTCGATATCGGAATTGTCGTAGACATTCTGGACATCGTCGAGTTCCTCGAGCGCGTTGAGAAGGCGCATCAGTTTGCGGACGGTATCCTCGTCACTCAGCGGGGTAAGATTGGTCGGAATCTGGGCCAGTTCCGCGCTGTCGGGTTCGATTCCGGCCTTGTCGAAAGCCGAGGAAAGGTTGTCGAACTCGGTAATATCACAGCGCACCTCGAAGTGGTCGCCGTTGTTGAGGACATCCTCGCCGCCGTTCTCGAGGGCGAGTTCCATGAGACTGTCCTCCTCGGTTTTGCCGGCCTCGATGAGGAACTGGCCCTGCTTGTTAAAGAAGTGCTGCAGGGCTCCTGGCTGGGCGAGGTTGCCGCCGTACTTGGAGAAGGTGGAGCGGACCTCGCTGGCGGCGCGGTTCTTGTTATCGGTCGTCACTTCGACGATGATCCCGATTCCCCCCGGTCCGTAGCCTTCGTACTGGAGCTCATGGTACTCCACTCCCGGCAGTTCCCCCGTGCCTTTTTTGATCGCCCGGTCGATGTTGTCGGCGGGCATATTGGACGCCTTGGCCTTGGCGATGTACGTCCGCAGGCGGGGGTTGAATTCCGGATCCGATCCGCCGGCCCGCGCGGCGAGGGTCAGGTCCTTGGAAATCGCGCTGAAGATCTTGCCGCGCTTGGCGTCGACGGCGGCCTTGTGCCGTTTCGTGGTGGCCCACTTGCTATGCCCAGACATTGTTTTCTCTCCTTGGGTTTACTGGCGGGGGGATTTCTTCTTTTTCTTCTTTTTGATCAGCGGACCGGAGGGAGCCTTTTTGGATTTGGTTTTCTTCTCCTCCATCTCCGCGATCTCCTCCTCGATGGCTTCGTCTTCCTCGTCACGGCTGCGATTGGTCATCCATTGCTGAAAGATGGAGAAGACGTTGGTCGTCGTCCAGTACAGGACGAGGCCGCTGGAAAAGTAATAGGTGATGGGAAAAAAGATAAAGGGCATGAAGCGGATGATCTTCACCTGTGCGTTGTCGACGGAGGGAGTCGGCATCATTTTCATCTGAAAGTACATGGAGACCAGCCAGATAAAGGGAAGAACATTGATCGCCGCCCCGAGGAAGGGAAGGGTGGTATCCCCGGGCAGGGGAATCGACTGGTCAGGCATGGAAAGGTCCGTGATCCAGAGAAATTCCGCGAAGCGCAGGTCCGAGGAGTTGCGCAGAAGGTTGAAAAAGGAAATGAAGATGGGCAACTGGATCAGGACCGGCCAGCAGCCGGAGAGTGGGTTGATCTTGTGCTTTTTCCAGAGCTTCATCATTTCCTGATTCAGCTTCTGCGGATTGTCC
>JAAAOD010000205.1 GCA_009908535.1 Verrucomicrobiota bacterium | reverse complement strand
TAAGGATCAAAAACCGTTTTATTCCAGAGGCCGGTGCGCGCGTGCAGGTGGATTCGCCGATCGGGTTCGGGCACCTCATAGGCGTCGAGGATCCGGTTCCAGAGAAGCCGCGCCGCCCGGAATTTCGCGATTTCGAGGAAGAAGTCCCCGCCGACGGACAGGGAGAGGCGCATCCGCGGGGCGACTGCCGCCGCCGCCAATCCGCGTTCCGTCATTTCCCGCAGATAAAAGGCCGCGGTGGCAAGGACGGCGCCCAGTTCCTGCACGGAGCTGGCCCCTCCGTTGTGGTAATCGTGCCCGCGGGCCTCGATAACGCCAAGGCGCGGTGCCGCCGTCGAGGCATGGCCGACCAGCGCCGCCATCCCGTCGAACACGGCCTCGCGCGACCCCGGGAAGTGCCCGTTTTCCACGGCCCAGCCGACCGGATCGAAGCCGATGCAGCCGGAAAGTTCCGCAACCGGTTTCCCGGCCGCCTCGAGGGCCGCCAGCAGCTCGGCGTAGACGGCCGGGGAAGCCGCTCCGGCATGCACATAAAGGGAAACCATCTCGGTATGCACCCCATCGAAAATCTTTTCCCAATCCCCGGCCCCGAGGATGGAGAGGCCGCAGACGCCGACTCCGTTTGCGCTTGCCGCATCCGGATCCAGTCCCCCGCGCCCGACCCGGTCCAACCAGAGGTTGATTTCGTCCTGGCCGCGGTCGAGCCCCTCGAAAATCCGCTCCCGCAACAACTCCGGGGTCGGCGCGACCATCTCCTGCGAAACTGCCCAGCCGGCCTCGAGGTAGCCCTCCAGCCGCGAGCCGCGCACCTGGCTGCCCATGCCCGGCAGGTCCCCGATCTGGGGCAGGTCCGGCATCGTTTCCCGCATGTAAATCGGGTCGAGATCAAACCCTTCATAGGTGCCGGTGATGAGGGTTTTCTCAAAGGGACGTCCCTTGAGCAGGGCTACCGCCGCTTCCTTCCACTCCTCGTATGAGTGAGAAGGAAAGGCCTCCAACAAGCGTTTCGATTCTTCCTTTGCCATCTTTATCGGTTGCTATGATTGCTGCAGTTGCTCAACTCCTGTGGCTACCGGCAAAACCGGTCTCTCCCCAGGGAGGTGAATCCTCGTGTTGATTAAAAAATCTAATACTACAAGAATTTTCATTAAGCATAATTAATTTTGTTCTTGTCCAGCCTGTCGTCATTGGCCAAAAGAAAATCGAAAGCAAGGAGCAAGCATGATCAAGAAGATAGACCACATCGGCATCGCCGTAAAATCGCTCGAGGAAGGGATCCGTTATTACGAGGAGACCCTCGGGCTCAAGTGTGAAAAAGTGGAGGAAGTGGCCTCGCAACGCGTGAAAACGGCGTTTTTCGAAGTCGGCGAAGTGCATGTGGAGCTGCTGGAGGCGACGGATGCGGAGAGCCCGATCGCAAAATTCATCGAAAAAAACGGAGAGGGCGTCCACCATGTCGCTTTCGGGACCGACGACATCCGCGGGCAGCTGCAGCAGGCGGCGGACGCCGGGGCCCGCCTCATCCACGAAGAACCTTTCGAGGGAGCCGCGAACAAGCTGGTCGCCTTCCTGCACCCGAAATCAACGCACGGAGTTCTGACCGAATTCTGCGCGCCGAAATAACCCGACAGCCAGGAGAATCCGGCCATGCCCATCGACCCGAATCTGCTCAAAGAACTGAAAAGCCGCCGCAAGGAGGCCCTCGCCGGCGGCGGCGAAGACAAGCTGAAGAAACGCAAGGAGAAAGGACTCCTGAGCGCGCGCGAACGCCTGCTCAAACTATTCGACGAAAACACATTCCAGGAATTTGGCCTCCATGCCCAGCACGCCTGCAAGAGCTTCGGGATGGACAAGAAGAAAATGCCGGGAGATGGCGTCGTCACGGGCACCGGCTACATCGACGGTCGCCCGGTGGCGGCCTTCGCGCACGACTTCACCGTCGGCGGTGGCGCCCTTGGCCAGATCCACGCCAAAAAGGTATGCGACCTCATGGATTACGCCATCAAGGCGGGGATCCCGATCATCGGGATCAACGATTCCGGCGGGGCGCGTATCCAGGAGGGCGTGTATTCCCTTTCCGGCTACGGGCAGATCTTCTTCCGCAACGTGCAATGCTCGGGGCTGATGCCGCAGATCGCCATCATCGCGGGACCCTGCGCGGGCGGTGCGGCGTATTCCCCCGCCCTGACGGATTTTCTCATCATGACCCGCGAGAACGCGAATATGTTCATCTGCGGTCCGCAGGTGATCCAGGCGGCCACCGGGGAGAAGGCGGAACTCGAACAGTTCGCGACCGCGGACGCCCACGCGAGCGTGAGCGGGAATATCCACCTGATCGCGGAGGACGACGGACACGCCATCGAGCTGGCCCAGGCGCTGATGTCCTATCTTCCCTCCAACAATCTCGATGATCCCCCGCACCAGCCGTGGGATCAACTGAGCCTCGATCCGATCGAAAATTTCAACAAAATTGTTCCGGGCGACGCGAAGACGCCCTTCGACGTTAAGGAGGTGATCGAGACGATGACGGACGAGGACACCTTCTTCGAGATCATGCCGGACTTCGCGGCGAACCTCGTCACCGGGTTTGCGCGCATCGACGGGGTCGTGGTGGGCATTATCGCGAACCAGCCAAAGGTCCGGGCCGGCTGCCTCGACATCGACGCCTCCGACAAGGGCGCGCGCTTCATCCGGGTCTGCAATATCTATCAGGTTCCGATCATCAGCCTTGTCGACGTGCCGGGATTTTTCCCGGGCCTTGCGCAGGAGCGCGGCGGCATCATCCGCCACGGGGCGAAAATGCTCTTCGCCTATGCTTCCGCAACCGTGCCGAAAATCACCGTGATCATGCGCAAGGCCTACGGTGGGGCCTATCTGGCGATGTGCAGTTCGGACCTTGGCGCGGACCTTGTCTTCGCCTGGCCGAGTGCGGAAATCGCCGTCATGGGGGCCGACGGGGCTGTCAGCATCATTTTCGGCAAACAGATCAAGGAGGCAGAGGACCCGGACGCCAAACGGAAGGAACTGGTGGAGAACTACAAGGGTGAATTCGCCTCGCCCTACCAGGCGGCCGCCAATGCGCTCATTACCGATGTTATCGAACCGGCGCAGACGCGCGGATCGGTTTCCCTTGGGCTGCGCAGTCTCCTTTCCAAGCGCGAAACGCGACCGCCGAAGAAGCACGGAAACATTCCGCTTTAATTTCGGCGAGCCCCTGGTACACCTCATCCCTCGTCATGCTTTTATTTCCGATTGCCGCCAGTTCCGCCCTTGTCGAGAACCTGCACCACATCACGGGGTTCCTCATTGTCGTCGTGGTCCTTGTCATCCTCTGGGCATTGACCGTTCTCATCTCGAGGATTCCCGGCGTCGGCGCCACCGCCCCGCAAACAGCGGTTGCCCGCGCGCAGCCGTCCCCGGCCTCCGCACCCCGGGAGGACATGGGGGAGCTCACCGAGGAGGAGGTGGTCGCCATCTCCGCGAGCGTTGTCGCGCTGACGGGCTACCATTCCAAAGTGGTCTCCGTCCAGCCTGCGACCCGCGACTGGTCGCGGGAGGGACGCCGCGAACATTTCGCCTCGCACCGTATCCGCTAATCCCCTTTTTCGTACCAACTGAGATTCCGTCATGAAAAAACAATTCCGCATCACCCTGAATGGCAAAAGCTACGACGTGGAGGCCGAAATCCTTGGCGAAGAGCCGGCCCAGGCGGCCCCCTCCCGCTCCGGCGGCCGCCCCGCGCGTTCCGCTTCCGCGGCAAGCCCGGCACCCTCGGCAAAATCCGCCGCCCCGGCCGCCCAGGAAGGCACCGTACCCAGCCCGCTTGCGGGCAAGGTGGTCTCCGTGGACGTCGCGGAAGGGGCTTCCGTCAGCGCCGGAGACCAGGTCCTGACGCTTGAGGCGATGAAAATGAACACGGTCGTCTCTGCGCCCTCTGATGGCACCATCGGGAAGATTCTCGTGGCGCCCGGCGATTCCGTGGAAGAGGGCCAGGCCCTGCTCGAACTTTCCTGAGCGTTTCACGCTCTACCACAACAAGGCGGGAATGGATTCACTACTCAAAGTGATCGAGGCCACCGGCTTTGCCGGACTGCACTGGCAGATGGTCATCATGTGGGCCATCATCGGCGGACTGGTTTACCTGGCGGTGGCGAAAAACTTCGAGCCGCTGCTGCTGATCCCCATCAGCCTCGGGGCTCTGCTGGCCAATCTTCCGATCCACGAGGTCATTCTGCAACCTCCGGACCCGGCCAGCGGAACACCAGGCGGCCTCTTCTGGTATATCCGGCAGGGAGTGCAGCTGGAACTTTTCCCGCCCATCATTTTTCTCGGTGTGGGCGCCCTTACCGATTTCGGCCCGCTGATTGCGAATCCGCGTACGCTTCTGCTGGGCGCGGCGGCCCAGTTCGGCATTTTCGCGACCTTTTTCGCCGCCGTCGGCAGTGGATTTTTCACGCCTATGGAAGCGGCTGCAATCGGCATCATCGGCGGGGCGGACGGGCCCACTTCCATTTTTGTCGCCAATAAGCTGGCCCCGGATCTTCTCGGGGCCATTGCAGTCGCGGCCTATTCCTACATGGCCCTTGTGCCGGTCATCCAACCCCCGGTTATGCGCTTCCTGACCACGCAAAAGGAGCGCCGCATCCGCATGCATTCCCTGCGCCAGGTCTCGAAGACGGAAAAGATGCTCTTTGCCCTCGTCGTCATGTCCTTCTGCCTGATGGTTATTCCGGCGGCGGCGCCCCTGATCTCCATGCTCTTCATCGGCAATTTTCTGCGGGAAAACGGTGCCACGGAGCGGCTTGTGAAATCCGCCCAGAATGAAATCATCAACATCGTGACGATCTTCCTCGGCCTGACGGTGGGACTGAAAATGGGCTACGATAAGTTCCTCGACCCGAAAACGCTGGGGATCCTCGCCCTCGGCATTGTCGCCTTTGTCATCGCCACGGGCTGTGGCGTGCTCATGGCAAAGCTGATGAATGCCCTCAGCAAACAGCAGATCAACCCGCTCATCGGATCGGCGGGGGTCAGTGCAGTACCGATGGCCGCAAGGGTCAGTCAGGTGGTCGGACAAAAGGAAGACGCCGGCAATTTCCTGCTCATGCACGCCATGGGGCCGAATGTGGCGGGCGTGATAGGAAGCGCTCTTGCCGCCGGTTACTTCATCGCCACCCTCGGTTAGGAAAAAGGCGGAGCTTGCGATTGCCAGCCCCGTCCGGGGCCGACTAAAAGAAGGGCATGTTGCGGCGCTTTTTTATCTGGCGTGCGGAACGGAGGATGAGCCATTCCCCGTACCGCCTGGACCGGCGGACCTATCATGGCCGCTTCCATGCCGGATTTTTTGCCCATCTTTCCAATACACGCTTCTGGCAGGCCGAGGATGATCCACAGTTGCGCCGGCGGCGCCGAAAGCGCCGCTACCTGCTCGTGGCGGCTGTTCTGGGGCTGCTTGGACTGGCCTGGCTGGTCGTCGAAAGTGCCCGTGCCCTGCGCTTGTTTTAAGGCGGCTGGACGCTGTTTCCTGTTAGCTTGACTTGCGGTAGGCGGAGACCATTTTGCGGCTTTCACCTTCGCCGGGCGGCGGGCTCCGCCGGCAGCGCGTCATGGCCACTGAACTGAAAAACACGCTTACCTTACCGCAAACCTCGTTCCCCATGCGCGGCCATCTCGCCGTGCGCGAACCGGCGCGATTCACCGCGTGGGACGAAACCGGACTCTACGGACGGACCCTTGAAAAGGGCGAGGCGGCGGAGGATTACATCCTCCACGATGGTCCCCCCTACGCCAACGGGGACATCCACATGGGACATGCCTTGAACAAGATCCTCAAGGACATGGTCCTGCGCTATAAATGCATGCGCGGCTACCGTGCGCCCTATGTTCCCGGCTGGGATTGTCACGGCCTGCCCATTGAGCAGCAGATCCTGCGGCAGGTCGGGGACAAGATCCACGACATGGAACCGCAGGAGCTGCGCCACCTTTGCCTGAGCTATGCGAAGGAATGGATCGACAAGCAACGGGAGCAGTTCAAGCGTCTCGGCATTCTCGGTGACTGGGAAAATCCCTACGCGACGGTGGACCCGTCCTATGAAGTCGGCATTCTCGAAGTCCTCCACGCGCTACTGGAGAAAGGCCTGATCCGTAAAGGTCACAAGGCGGTGCACTGGGATCCCGTTTTCCGGACCGCTCTGGCGGAAGCGGAGATTGAGTACCATCCGCACGAATCGCCCTCCATCTATGTGGCCATGCCGCTCCTCGAGCCGGAAGCCTGTCCCGGGCTGCGTGGCCTGCCGGAACCCTGCCTCGTCATCTGGACGACGACCCCGTGGACCATGCCGGCCAACCTCGGAGTCTGCCTGCATCCGGAATTCACCTATGTGGCCCTGCAGGGAGGGGACGGACGCAGCTACATTGTCGCCAAAGAGCTGGCGGATGCCTTCCGCGAGGCCTGTGACCTTGAAGGAGCCGAAGTGCTCGCCACCTTCCAGGCCGGAGCGCTGGAGAAAACCCATGCCGCCCACCCTGTCTTCGAGGATCGGGAAAGTCTCATCATGCTGGCGGACCACGTGACCCTTGATCAGGGAACGGGCTGCGTACATACCGCCCCCGGCCACGGAGCGGACGACTTTCAGATTGGAAAAGCTTACGGCCTGCCCGTTTTCTGCCCGGTGGATGGCAAGGGCTGCTACACCGAGGAATTTTCCGCCATGGCCGGCCTCAACGTCTTCGAGGCGAATCCGCGCATCATCGAATTACTGCGCGGGCGGGGCCTGCTTCTCGCCGCGAAGACGGTCCGCCACGACTATCCCTACAGCTGGCGGAGCAAACAGCCGATCATCTTCCGCGCCACCGAGCAATGGTTCATGGAACTGGCCGAAGGCGGGGTGCGTGAAGCGGCTCTCGAGGCCATCGACCAGTCGGTGCGGTGGATTCCGGAATGGGGGCGCGACCGCATTTACGCCATGGTCGAACGCCGCCCGGAATGGTGCATCAGCCGCCAGCGCCACTGGGGGGTTCCCATCCCTTCCCTGCGCTCACTCAACAGCGGGGAATCGCTGCTCCACCCGGAGGTCCTTCGCCGGTACATCGGGATCGTCGCCGAGCAGGGAACGGACGCGTGGTACACCGAACCCCTGTCCCGCTTTCTTCCTCCCGAGCTCAAAGCGGAGGACTACGAGAAGGAATTCGACATTCTCGACGTCTGGTTCGACTCGGGGGCGTCCCACGTCGCCGTCCTGGAACAGGACCAACGCCTGCGCTCGCCGGCGGACCTTTACCTCGAGGGCAGCGATCAGCACCGGGGCTGGTTCCAGAGTGCCCTGCTCACCTCGGTCGGCTCACGCGACCGGGCTCCCTTCCACAACGTCCTCACCCACGGTTTCGTCCTCGATGGCGAGGGTAAGGCCATGTCGAAGTCGCAGGGGAACGTCATTTCCCCGCTCGACCTCGCCGCTACCTACGGAGCGGACATTCTCCGGCTCTGGGTGGCGAGTACCGATTACCGCAACGATGTCAGCATGTCCACGGAGATCATGAAGATCACCGCGGACACCTACCGCACCATTCGCAACACCTTCCGCTTCCAGCTCGGGAACCTCGCCGATTTCGATCCGGAAAGCGACGCCATCGCCCTGGAAAACCTGCTCCCCGTCGACCGTTGGGCGTTGCACGAGCTGGCCCTTCTCGTCGACGAGGTGACGGCCGCTTACGACGACTTCGCCTTTCACAGGGTGTATCATGCGCTGAACCGGTTTTACACTGTGACCTTGTCCGCGCGCTATCACGACATTCTCAAGGACCGGTTGTACACGATGCGGGCCGACGGCCATGAGCGGCGGTCCGCGCAGACGGTCATCCATGCCCATCTCGAAACCCTTAAGGGCCTGCTCGCCCCCATCCTTGTTTTCACCTGCGACGAAGCCCATCTTCTCGGCCAAGGGGAAGATCTCGGGAGTTCGCAATCCATCCACACCGAACCCTGGCCTGAAATTCCCGCCGGTTGGCGGGCTCCGGCACTGGCAGAGGACTTCGAGGTCCTGTTCTCCCTGCGGGACGAGGTGAATGAAAAGCTCGAGGAACTGCGCGCCGCCAAGCAGATCGGCAAATCCCTTGAAGCCGGCTTGGAAATCACCCTCCCGTCCGGCTCGCCGCTGAAGGCGGTCCTCGAAAAATACGAGGGGGCGCTTGAAGAGCTCTTTATTGTGTCCAAAGTACGCCTCCACGTGGACAGCACTGCGGAAGCTGCCCTCATCAGGACATTTCCGGCTGAGGGCACCCGATGCCCGCGCTGCTGGCGAATCGTTCCGGAATTACAAAAGACCTCCTCCGGCGATGTCTGCCCGCGGTGTGCCGACGCCCTGGCCTCCCTTTCCCATCCAACCTCCTGACCGCGATTCCCGCATGAGCGAAAAATCTTCCTCCAAGAAAGCCACCAAGAGCCAAAAGCCTGCGCGTAAGACGACCACGAAAAAGACGGCTACCCGAAAAACCGCGGCCCGGAAAGCAGCCGCGAAAAAGGCGGCCGCCAGAAAAGCAACCGCGAAGAAAAAAAGCACCGCCAAAAAGACATCCCCGAAAAAGGCTTCGGCCAAAAAGGCATCCGCGAAAAAGGTGTCCGTCAAAAAGGCGACGCGCAAAAAGGCCGGGAAAATCCGGGCTTCGGAAATGATGAAGCGGGCCTCGCACACCCCGGCGATCTTCAAGACGAGCACCCGCCGCAGCGGCCACATCGTCTTCACCCTCGAGGACGTGCGGGAGCTCTTGAAGGAACGGGCCAAGGAGGAGTCCTCAGCCGCGAGGAAAAAAAGGGCGAAAAAGACCACCGTGAAAAAAGCGGTGTCCTCTCCGAAGCAAGACGAGGCGGCCGCAGAAAGGGCCGCCGAAATTCCGAGCCATCATGCCGCGGCCTCCCTCGACGATATCCTCGGCCTTTCCCCGACAAGTTCGGTCCCCAACGCCAAGGGTTCGCGGACGGTTCCGAAGAAGTTCAGGAAATACTACTCCCTCCTTATTCAATTGCGGGACCAGGTGCGGCAGGAGCTGAACCTTCATTCCAGTGAAACCCTGAAGCGCTCGCAAAAGGAGGACGCAGGGGACATCTCCATTTCCGTCGACGCGGGCACCGACAACTTCGACCGTGACTTCGCCCTCAGCCTGCTTTCCAGCGAACAGGAAGCGCTGAACGAGATCGAGGCCGCGATCGAGCGCATTTACGACGATTCCTACGGAATCTGCCAGGTTACCGGGAAGGCCATATCCCCGGAGCGCCTGGAGGCCGTACCGTTCACTCGGTTTTCCCTCGAGGGACAACGTCAGCATGAATCCACCGCCCACCGCCGCGTCGACCGGCAGGGCACGTTCCTCAATGACGACTCCGGTGAAGCAATCGGCTTCGGTGATGAGGATGGAAATAATTAATTGCCATCGGCTGAAAATCTTCTGGAGTCTGGCCGCTGCCGTATTTCTCTTCGACCAGGCAACGAAGTGGCTTATCGTGGATGTTTCCGGTTTCGCTCTGGGGGCCTACCCGCCCCACGGCGGCCTTGAGATGGTTCCGGGCTTTTTCAGCCTTGTCTACGCGGTGAATTACGGCGCGGCCTGGGGAATGCTGCAGGGATTCACTTTCCTCCTCGTAGGGCTGGCTGTTCTCGTCCTTGTCCTGCTGGCGGTCTTCCACCGCAGCCTCGAGCTGCACAAGCCCCTGCATCAGGTCTGCTTCGGCCTGATCACAGGTGGCATCCTCGGGAACACCCTCGATCGCGTCTTTCGCGGGCATGTGGTCGATTTTCTCGACTTTCATCTCTCCTTTTATCGCTGGCCGACCTTTAATCTCGCCGACAGCGCCATTGTTGCGGGAACCTTCCTGTACATCTTCCTGCAATTCCGTCACCCCTCCAGCAGGACCGGACGATGAGCCCTCTTCCCAAGGCCCTGCGCGTTGCTCCATCCCGGATCCTCGGGTGCGGGGCGGTGCTGCTCTGCCTTGGTTCAGGATCCCTTCAGGCGGATATCGAAAGCCGGCTCGACCGGGCCGAAGAAATCCGCGAGGGCGGAAACTACGAAGAAAGCCTCGAGCTCGCGCGCACCGCTCTTGCCAGGGCCCGGGAGCGGGAGGATCCTGAACTGACCGGGGAAGCGCTCCTGCAGGTCATCCTTGCCCACTATTTTCTCGGGAACCACGAGGAGGTGCGGTCGTTGCTGGAGATCGGATTCACCCATTGCCGTTTGCACAACCTGCCCTCCCTTGAGGCCGACCTTCTCAACGCCGAGGGTGTGCTGGAATGGAAAGCCGGCAATCTCTGGCTGGCGCGTCGTCTTCTTGAGAACGCTTTCTCGATGAAGGAGCAACGAGGGGAGGAGGAATCCATGGTCTCCATCGCCAACAACCTCGGCATCATCGCCTATTCCCTGGAGGAGTATCGCGAAGCCGTCCGCTATTACCGGAAAGGTCTCACCCTGCTGCCCGAAGGAGGAAACCCGCGCCTGCGGGCCTCCCTCTACAGCAACCTCGGCGAGTCGCTCATCCGGCTGGAAAACGATCGCGAGGCGGAGCTTTACCTGCAGCGCTCGCTGGCCATCGAGAAGGATCTCAAGGAGCCCCATTACCTTGCCTACACCTATTTCAATCTCGGGGAACTGAAGGCGGCCCGGGGAAATCCGAAGGCGGCGAAGGATCTCTACCAGAAGGCGCTGCGTCTCCAGGAGGAAGACGGCAATGTCTGGGGGGGCGCCCTGACACGGCTCCACCTTGCCAAGCTCTGCCATGCCGGCGGCGGCACGGGGGAGGCCTTCGCCGTCCTCGAACCCGGCTACAAAGCCGCGAAAACCCTCAACGCCCTGTCCTTGCTGCGGGACTACGCCGGGTTGTATGAGAAGCTGTACGCGGCAACGGGCGAAGAGGGGCTGGCGACCTACTATGCGGACCTGCGGGCCTGGTTCTCGAAGCGGCTGCAGGCCGAGGGGGACCGTGCCCTGCCTGCGGGGTCGAGACGTCCAGCCGTTGCCGATGGATCGCCCGACGACGTGCCGGCGCCGCAACTCTCCCCGTGGCGCTACTCGGTGGTGGCCCTTCTGCTCTTGCTGATCCTCGCCCTGCTGGTTGAAATCCGGCGTTTGCGTCGCAGGAGGCCGGAGGCGGACGCATAACCTGTCTTATCCCGGGTTGCGGAGGCCCGGAATACAAACATCGGGCTCGGTCTCGGCCTCGTAGTCAACCCCTTCGAGGCCGAATCCGAAAAGCTGCAGGAAGCCCTGCTGGTACCCGGCGTAATCCGTCAGTTCTTCGACGCTTGCGGTGGTTACCTGCGGCCACAGCTCCTTTACGCGGGCCTGGATTTCGGGAAGCATTTCCCGGTCGTCCATGCGGATGCAACCCTCCCCGTCGGTCTGCGGCCCGCCGGGGGCGTAGAGCTGTTCACGGAAGAGGCGGTCGATCTGGTGGATGCAATCCTCGTGCAGCCCCTCTTCCTTCATCACCTTGAAGAGAATGGAGATGTACAGCGGTACGACGGGGATGGCGCTGCTGGCCTGGGTTACCACCGCCTTGTTCACGGAAATGAAGGCCTTGCCGGATTTACCCTGTAGTTGTTCGTCAATACACCGCGCGGTCTCCCGCAGGTGGGCCTTGGCCCGCCCGATGGTGCCGTGGTGGTAGACGGGCCAGGTAACCTCCGGGCCGACATAGTCATAGGCGACGGTGCGGCAGCCCTCGGCAAGCAGGCCGGCGCGGTCGAGCTGGTCGATCCAGCGCTGCCAGTCCTCGCCCCCCATCACCTTCACGGTGGCATGGATTTCCTCCTCGCTGGCCGGGTCGAGGGTCACCGGGACGACTTCCTTCCGGTCCGTGTCGAGGGTCTGTGCGGTGTAGGGCTCCCCGATCGGCTTGAGGCAGCTGCGGTAGGTCACGCCATCAACGGGATCGGTCCGCCGCGGGGCGGCAAGGCTGTAGATGACCAGATCGAGGGGTCCCATCTCCTGTTCAATCCGCCCGATCACCTCCGCCTTCATCTCGTCGGAAAAGGCATCTCCGTTGGCCGAGCCGGCGTAGAGCCCCTCCGCCTCGGCGGCCCTGGCAAAGGCGGCCATGTTGTACCAGCCCGCGGAAGCCGGCTTGCCCTTGCTGGAGGGACGCTCGAAAAAGACCCCGAAGGTCCGTGCGGAGGCCCCGAAAGCAGCGGCAATGCGGGAGGCGAGGCCGTATCCGGTTGACGATCCAATGACGAGGACGTTGCGCGGCTTCTGCGGCAAGGCGCCCTGCGCTTTGACAAAAGCAATCTGCTCCCCGACATGACGGGCACATCCCTCCGGATGTGCGGTCACACAGACAAAACCCCGGACTTTCGGCTTGATGATCATTACCCCCATTGCAGCGAGAGAGGGCGCCTCCGGGCAAGAACAAAGCTGCCCTCTCCACTTAGCGGCCAAATTCCCGCTTGCTTCGCAATAGCTTCGCTTCAGCTTTTTCCGGCATGAAGGCACCGGAAAACCGCCACAGCCTGACCTTCCGTATCCTTCTCGGGCTCCTCCTGGGGGGGCTTCTTGGGCTGATCCTGAATGCTTTGCGCGGATTCCTGCCGGGGGCGGCCGAGGCATGGATCGACCCTTTCCTCGTCGAGGGACTGCTGGAAATCGTCGGGAAAGCCTTTCTGGCCCTGCTCCAGGTCCTGGTCGTGCCCCTCGTGTTTATCTCCCTGGTCTGTGGAACGGCGGCGCTGGAGGACGTGCGCCGG